>NZ_JBOGBT010000001.1:0-14363 GCF_051656365.1 Silvania sp.
TCGATGTCCGGAGACAGCGGTACGCGACGCATATGCACTTTCAGGATCTGCTCGCGACCACGAACGTCTGGCAGACCAACAACAACCTGACGGTCAAAACGGCCTGGACGCAGCAGCGCTGGGTCAAGTACGTCCGGACGGTTAGTTGCCGCGATAACGATGATACCTTCGTTACCTTCGAAGCCGTCCATCTCAACCAGCATCTGGTTCAGGGTCTGCTCACGTTCATCGTGACCACCACCCAGGCCCGCGCCACGCTGGCGGCCTACGGCGTCGATTTCATCGATAAAGATGATGCACGGTGCTGCCTTCTTGGCCTGTTCGAACATGTCACGCACACGAGATGCACCGACACCCACGAACATTTCCACGAAGTCAGAACCCGAAATCGTAAAGAACGGTACCTTCGCTTCACCCGCGATGGCTTTCGCCAGCAAGGTTTTACCGGTACCCGGAGGCCCCACCATCAGAACGCCTTTCGGTATCTTACCGCCCAGTTTCTGGAAACGGCTCGGCTCACGCAGGTATTCCACCAGTTCAGCCACTTCGTCTTTCGCTTCGTCACAACCTGCTACGTCAGCAAAAGTGGTTTTGATCTGGTCTTCCGTTAGCATTCGCGCCTTGCTCTTGCCGAACGACATGGCACCTTTGCCACCACCGCCCTGCATCTGACGCATAAAGAAGATCCAGACACCGATCAACAACAGCATCGGGAACCAGGATATGAAGATCGAAGCCAGCAGGCTTGGCTCTTCCGGCGGCTCACCGACCACCTTGACGTTTTTAGTCAGAAGATTATCAAGCAGCTTAGGGTCGTTCACCGGAATGTAAGTCGTGTAACGGTTACTATCTTTCTTGGTAACGTTGATCTCACGTCCGTTGATACGCGCTTCGCGAACCTGATCCTGATTGACCTCTTGCAGGAAGGTAGAGTAGTCCACCTTGCGGCCATTAGACTCGCTGGGCCCAAAGCTCTGGAATACTGACATCAGCACAACGGCAATGACCAGCCAGAGAATTAGGTTTTTCGCCATGTCACTCAAGGGATTAACCTCTTATTACAACTGTGTTAAAAACAGCGGCGGGATATTTTATAACCAGTTTTTTTCAAACTTTCGCCTGAAACCAACCGGCTATTATTTTCGCCCGGTCGCTACAATATACACTTCACGTGAACGCGCACGTGAAGAGTCCGGCTTACGAACTTTGACCTTCGCAAACAGGGAGCGAATTTCCTTTAGATACTCCTCAAAACCTTCGCCCTGGAACACCTTCACTAAAAAACTACCACCTGGCGCTAATACATCACGACTCATTTCTAACGCCAGTTCTACCAGATACATGGAGCGAGGGATATCCACCGCCGGTGTTCCACACATATTTGGCGCCATATCGGACATGACAACCTGTACTTTACTGTCACCCACACGTTCAAGTAACGCTTTCAGCACTAATTCATCACGAAAATCGCCCTGAAGGAAGTCCACACCAACGATGGGATCCATAGGTAAAAGATCGCATGCGATAATTCGGCCCGTTCCGCCGATTTGCGTTACCGCATATTGTGACCATCCACCGGGCGCAGCACCGAGGTCAACGACCGTCATCCCCGGTTTAAAGAGTTTGTCACTTTGCTGTATTTCATCAAGTTTAAACCAGGCACGGGAACGTAACCCCTTTTTCTGTGCCTGTAGAACATATTTATCGCTAAAGTGTTCCTGGAGCCAGCGGCTCGAGCTTGCAGAACGCTTTTTACCTGTCATTTTACTTTCCGTCCGGGTTCATCGTAGCCAGCGGTGTAAATTTCCACATAGCAATTTGGCGATATAAGGGAGATGGCGGTAGAATGAACCGTTTTCAATCCCAACGTAAGCAAAAATATACGATGAATCTGAGTACTAAACAAAAACAGCACCTTAAAGGTCTGGCACATCCGCTCAAGCCTGTAGTTATGCTTGGCAACAATGGTTTGACCGAAGGGGTACTGGCCGAGATTGAACTAGCGCTGGAGCACCACGAGTTAATCAAAATCAAAATCGCCTCTGAAGACAGAGAGACTAAGACGTTGATCGTGGAAGCTATCGTGCGCGAAACCGGCGCCTGTAATGTACAGGTCATCGGTAAAACGCTGGTGCTCTATCGCCCAACTAAAGAGCGCAAAATTTCGCTGCCTCGCTAAGATTATCCTGAATTAAGCACATTGTGGTGTGTTTAATGAGGGGTTTTTCTTTCGCAGGTGAGCAAAATGCCATGCTCCTTGAGTTGATAAAAGGCCGCGATGCGGCCTTTTTCCTATCTTTACAATGTATCAACAACTTACCGGAGATGCGAATTACAGGTAATCAACCTTGATAATTTCGAACTCCACTTCCCCGCCTGGGGTACGAATTGTCACCACATCATCCTGCTCTTTACCCACCAGTCCACGTGCAATTGGCGAGTTTACTGAGATCAGATTCTGCTTAAAGTCGGCCTCATCATCACCCACGATGCGGTAAGAAAGCTCTTCATCGTTGTCCAGGTTGATCACAGTGACTGTGCAGCCAAAAATAACCCGTCCGTTGTTCGGCATTTTTGAGATATCGATCACCTGTGCATTCGACAGCTTCGCTTCGATATCTTTGATACGCCCTTCACAGAAACCCTGTTGCTCACGCGCAGCGTGATATTCCGCATTTTCTTTCAGATCGCCGTGCTCACGCGCATCGGCGATGGCGGTAATGATCTCAGGGCGGCGAACAGACTTCAGAAAATCCAGCTCTTCGCGCAGTTTTTCGGCACCACGTAAGGTCATCGGAATAGCTTGCATTTGTTATACCTCTTAAACATTCCTGTTGGGTGCGGTGGCTAACCGCCCCGACTACTGCCTCCGCAGGCATCACAGCCTGGCATAAGTCAGAGGCAAAAGAAAACTGACCCGGAAGCAAAGTTCCAGGTCAGCAGCAATTTTTCAATTTGATACGTATTTTACCGCGAAGTTCAGTATGGGTCATCGTTTACTTTACAGGGCGTTGGGCCGTAGTATGACGGTTTGCTTCCGGGTTGTTAGCGCGAGATTATGCGATTTTCCAGATTTATCATCGGATTGACCACCAGTATTGCGTTCACTGCTCAGGCAGCGAACGTGGACGAGTATATTAATCAGCTGCCCGATGGCGCCAATCTTGCTCTGATGGTGCAAAAAGTGGGCGCCCAGGCACCTGATATTGACTATCACAGTCAGCAGATGGCGCTGCCTGCCAGTACCCAAAAGGTGATCACCGGGCTGGCCGCCCTGCTGCAACTTGGCCCTGATTTTCGCTTCACCACAACGCTGGAGAGTAAAGCCAGTGTCGACAGTGGCACGCTGAAAGGCGATCTTATCGCCCGTTTTGGCGGCGATCCGACGTTTAAACGTCAGGATCTGCGCAACATGGTTGCCGTGCTAAAGAAGTCAGGCGTCCAGCGCATTGAAGGGAACGTGCTGATCGACACGTCCATCTTCGCCAGTCACGATAAAGCGCCGGGTTGGCCGTGGAATGACATGACTCAGTGCTTTAGCGCACCGCCAGCGGCGGCAATCGTCGATCGTAACTGCTTCTCTATTTCGCTTTACAGCGCCCCCAAGCCTGATGATCTGGCCTTTATTCGCGTGGCGTCTTACTACCCGGTCAACATGTTCAGCCAGGTGCGTACCCTGGCGAAAGGCTCTCCAGAAGCGCAGTACTGCGAACTGGATGTCGTGCCAGGCGATCTTAACCGCTTTACCGTGACCGGCTGCCTGACGCAGCGCGCCGATCCGCTGCCGCTGGCGTTCGCCATTCAGGACGGTGCGAGCTACGCTGGGGCTATTCTGAAAGACGAGCTCAAGCAGGCGGGTATCACTTACTCCGGCACGCTGTTGCGCCAGACGCAAACCAATGAACCCGGCACCGTGCTCGCCAGCAAGCAGTCGGCGCCGCTGCACGATCTGCTGAAGATCATGCTGAAAAAATCCGATAACATGATCGCCGATACTGTGTTTCGCATGATTGGCCACGCCCGCTTCGGTGTACCTGGCACCTGGCGCGCCGGTTCGGATGCCGTCCGGCAAATCCTGCGTCAGCAGGCCAACATTGATCTGGGCAATACGATTGCAGTGGATGGCTCAGGCCTGTCGCGACATAACCTGATCTCACCAGCCACCATGATGCAGGTCCTGCAGTACATTGCCCAACACGATACTGAGCTAAACTTTATTTCGATGCTGCCGCTCGCCGGCCACGACGGCTCCTTGCAGTACCGCGCGGGCCTGCATGCGGCGGGCGTCGATGGCAAAGTCTCCGCCAAAACGGGTTCACTGCAGGGGGTCTATAACCTTGCCGGGTTTATTACTACCGCCAGCGGGCAGCGAATGGCATTTGTACAGTATCTTTCTGGCTACGCGGTTGAACCTGCAGACCAACGCAATCGCCGTATTCCGCTGGTGCGCTTCGAGAGCCGGCTTTACAAGGATATTTATCAGAACAACTAGCGATGAAACTACTCATTGTTGAAGATGATTTACTGCTCCAGGAAGGGCTGGCGCTGGCGCTCTCTGCTGAGGGATACACGCTGGATTGTGCAGGCACAGCCGCCGAAGCCAACGGGCTGATCCAGAGCGGCGAATACAGCCTGGTTATCCTTGATCTTGGGCTGCCGGATAAAGACGGCGCAACGCTGCTGAGCCAGTGGCGTCGCCGGGGCGTGGCCAATCCCGTGCTGATCCTGACGGCGCGCGATGCGCTGGAAGACCGCATTAACGGCCTCGACTCCGGGGCTGACGACTATCTGGTTAAACCCTTCGCGCTGGCAGAGCTACAGGCGCGTGTCCGCGCGCTGATACGGCGCTATCAGGGGCATAGCGATAATCTGCTCAGCGATGGCGATCTGACCCTGAACCTGCAGACCCAGCAGGTTCTACAGCACTCCCTGCCGGTTGAAATCACGCCCAAAGAGTTTGCCCTGCTGACACGGCTGATCATGCGTACCGGGCAAACCGTCCACCGCGAAACGTTGCAGCAGGATATTTACTCCTGGCAGGACGATCCGGGCTCGAACACCCTTGAGGTTCATATTCATAATCTGCGACGTAAGCTCGGCAGAGACCGGATCAAAACCGTACGTGGCGTAGGCTATCGTCTGGAGAGCCAAAAATGAACAGCATGCGCCGTCGTCTGATGGTGCTACTGGCCGTGATCCTGCTTTTTTTTCAACTGATAAGCGTGATCTGGCTATGGCATGAAAGCCGGGAACAGATCGGTTTTCTGGTCAGCGAGACCCTGTCAGCAAAATCCCGCAATCAGCACGTTGAAAAAGAGATCCGCGAAGCGATCGCCTCCCTGCTGGTTCCTTCCCTGGTGATGGTCGGTTTTACGCTGCTGTTCTCGTTCTGGGCCGTAAGCTGGATTACTCGCCCGCTCAAACAGCTTCGCACCAGCCTGGCAAACCGCTCTGCCGATAATCTCACCCCGCTGCCGATGTATTCCGATATGGAGGAAATTGGCGCCGTCACCACGTCACTCAATCAGCTGCTTGCCCGTCTGGATCATACCATCCAGCAGGAGCGCTTATTCACGGCGGACGCCGCTCACGAGCTGCGCACGCCGCTGGCGGGTATTCGCCTGCACCTGGAGCTGATGGCGCAATCAGGCTCGCCTCAGACCGAGCCACTGATCGCCCGCATTGACCAACTGATGCACACCGTAGAGCAGTTGCTGATGCTGGCACGGGCCGGTCAGGCGATGGCGAGTGGTCACTACGAGACGATTAACTGGTCGGATGCGGTCCTCGCCCCCCTGGCGCTTGAGCAAGAGAGCAAAACGCATACCCTCGTCTGGCCGCACCCTGCCTCGCTGACGGTTCAGGGTGATGCCGTGCTGCTTCGCCTGATGGTGCGGAATCTGTATGAAAATGCGGTGCGCTACAGTCCAGCAGGCTCCACCATTGAGATTCGCCTCGAGGCGCAGGATGAAGGCACGCTAATCAGCGTTCTTGATCAGGGCCCAGGTATCGATGAAGCTCATCGCCAGTCGATTACCGAGCCGTTTCGTCGCATCGATCAGCGTTACGGCGGTAGCGGCCTGGGGTTGAGCATTGTGCAGCGTATTATCCAGCTCCATCACGGCAGACTGCAGCTCAACAATCGCCCGGAAGGCGGGCTGGTGGTGCAGTGCTGGCTGCCGACAACGCTGAGCTAAAAAAAAGCCCCCTGATTCAGGGGGCCATTGACCGTATTAACGCTTGTAGATGAATTCGACACCTTCTTCGTCGTCTTCGTCCCAGTCATCATCCCAGTCTTCGTCGTCTTCTTCCACTTCAACTGCTTGTTCTTCAAGCTGCTGACGGTGGTAGTCATCCCACATGAATTCGACTTTCTCAGGCTGTTTCGCCTCTTCTGCCTGCGTAACCGGATTCTCAATGATAAAGGTCATCACATCCCAGCACAGATCTTTCACGCCCATCTGGCTGGCAGCAGAGATGAGATAATACTTATCTTCCCAGCCCATCGCTTCAGCGATGGCTTTGGCTTTCGCTTCGGCTTCCGCTTTGTCCATCAGGTCAATCTTGTTGAAGACCAACCAGCGTGGTTTGCTTGCCAGCTTGTCGCTGTATTTTTCCAGCTCGCCGATGATGATACGGGCATTTTCTACCGGATCAGAACCATCGATAGGATCGATATCGATGAGGTGCAGCAGCACGCGGCAGCGCTCAAGGTGTTTCAGGAAGCGAATGCCTAAGCCCGCCCCTTCTGCAGCACCTTCGATCAGACCCGGGATATCCGCGACCACGAAGCTCTTCTCGTTGTCCATACGGACCACGCCCAGGCTTGGCACCAGCGTTGTAAACGGATAGTCAGCCACTTTCGGCTTGGCGGCAGACACCGCGCGGATGAAGGTGGATTTACCGGCATTTGGCATCCCCAGCATCCCGACATCAGCCAGCAGCATCAGTTCAAGCTGCAGATCGCGTTTGTCGCCCGGGGTACCCATCGTCTTTTGACGAGGGGAACGGTTAACGGAAGATTTGAAACGGCTGTTGCCCAGGCCGTGCCAACCGCCTTTTGCAACCATCAGACGCTGACCGTGTTTGGTCATATCGCCCATGGTTTCGCCAGTGCCCTGATCGATAACGCGTGTCCCGACCGGGACTCTAACCGTTACGTCTTTCCCGCGTTTACCGGTACAGTCACGGCTCTGGCCGTTCTGGCCACGTTCAGCACGGAAGGACTTTTCGAAACGGTAGTCGATCAGGGTGTTGAGGTTTTCGTCGGCTTCAAACCATACGTCACCACCATCACCGCCGTCGCCGCCGTCAGGGCCGCCTCGCGGAATGTATTTCTCACGGCGGAAGCTTACGCAACCATTACCGCCATCACCTGCCACGACCAGGATCGTTGCTTCATCAACAAACTTCATTTTACTCTCCGTAAATCATTCGCCTGAGCGGGGGACAACTACAACCGCTTCACTTTTGCGCCAACGTCCCCAAAGACGATGACCAATGGCGGAATACATCGCGCCCGCAACCACGACAAACGCACCGATATAAGCCAGCAGGTTTAACATCGGTTTGACGAAGAAATCGGGCCAGGCCATTGATAATAAATCTGAAAATAACAGCGTAAACAGCGGGGTCAGCGTGATTAACGCGCTCACCTGTGCTGCCTGCCAGCGTGCCATCGCTTCTGCCAGTGCGCCGTAACCTACCAGCGTGTTCAACCCACAGAAGACCAGACACGCAAGCTGCCAGTCGCTAAGCAGAGAGATAACTCCCGGCTTCGCAAGCGGCAACAATGCAATAGTACATAAAGTGTACAGCAAAAACAGGATCTGCTGTGACGCCAGTCGACGCAATAACACCTTTTGCGCGACGCCGTAACTCACCCAAACCGCCGCGGCGCTTACGCCGAAAATGACGCCCCAGGTGTAATCCGTCAGCCGGGTAAATATCTCAATCAGGCTGGTGTTGAAGAACAACACCAGACCGCAGAGCAGCATCATCGCCCCGATAATCTGGGTGCCGCGCATCTTCTCTTTGAGGATGAAGACGCTGGCGACCATCATGCCAACCGGTGAAAGCTGACCGATTACCTGCGAAGCCGTAGGACTGAGATATTGCAGGGAAGAGCTGAATAAAATGAAGTTACCGAACAAGCCCCCCGTCGCAATCGCCAGCATGACGAGCCAGCGCGGCTTGCGAAAGATCCGCAGGGGGGGAAGCTTACCCTTGATGGCCAGGATAGTCCCTAGCCCAACAGAGGCCATCAGGAAGCGATAGAACACGACCGTCGGCGGCTCCATCACATCCAGAACCTGCTTCATTGCAATTGGCAGTGCACCCCAGCACATCGCAGTAATGAGTGCCAAAAGAATACCAATGCCAGCTTGCTGCTTCATGCCCGTTTTCCCTACAGAAAAAATTACCGGGTTTCCAATGTAAAAAGCCCCGCAACACGTTGCGGGGCTTTAATCCGTTACCGGACCGAGAAAACCTTACTCAGCAACGATGCTGATGTATTTACGGTTGTTCGGGCCTTTAACTTCAAATTTCACTTTACCGTCTGCTTTAGCAAACAGAGTGTGGTCACGACCGCAACCTACGTTGTTACCAGCGTGGAATTTGGTGCCACGTTGACGAACGATGATGCTACCCGCCAGAACGGTTTCGCCACCGAAACGCTTAACGCCAAGGCGTTTAGCTTCTGAATCGCGACCGTTACGAGTTGAGCCGCCAGCCTTTTTATGTGCCATTTAAATCTCTCCTCAGGTCTTAGGCGCTGATGCCAGTAATTTTCACATCAGTGAACCACTGACGGTGGCCCTGCTGCTTACGGTAGTGCTTACGACGACGAAACTTAACGATCTTAATTTTCTCGCCACGACCATGAGCAACAACTTCAGCTTTGATAACGCCGCCATCAACGAAAGGAACGCCGATTTTGACTTCTTCACCGTTTGCGATCATCAGCACTTCTGCGAACTCAACAGCTTCGCCAGTTGCGATGTCCAGCTTTTCCAGGCGAACGGTCTGACCTTCGCTTACTCGGTGTTGTTTACCACCACTTTGGAAAACCGCGTACATATAAAACTCCGCTTCCGCGCACGTCCTCGTGTGATTCAGAGTGCGCTATAAATATTCACAATAGGGCGCGAATATTACGCAAAACGCGAGCCTTTGACAAGTGCTACCATCAACAGATGAAGAAAAAAAAGACAACATGTACGGTAACGTTTATCTGACGCGTTTTTTCAGTACAATCAGCGATACTATTGATAAACCGAACCCTTCGTTAGCCCTTGTAATAGGGGGTGAACAGGATTACTAGCCCGGCTTTTGCGATGAATTTAGAAAAAATCAATGAGTTAACCGCGCAAGACATGGCGGGTGTGAATGCAGCAATTCTGGAACAGCTCGATTCTGACGTTCAACTAATCAATCAGTTGGGTTATTACATCGTCAGCGGCGGAGGTAAACGCATCCGTCCGATGATCGCTGTGCTGGCCGCACGCGCGGTTGGCTATCAAGGAAATGCGCACGTTACGATTGCGGCCCTGATCGAATTTATCCATACCGCAACACTGTTGCATGATGACGTTGTCGATGAATCGGATATGCGTCGCGGTAAAGCCACCGCTAACGCGGCATTCGGTAATGCCGCCAGCGTGCTGGTCGGTGACTTTATCTATACCCGCGCCTTCCAGATGATGACCAGCCTGGGATCGCTGAAAGTGCTCGAGGTGATGTCCAAAGCGGTGAACGTGATTGCGGAAGGCGAAGTCCTGCAACTGATGAACGTCAACGATCCGAACATCACCGAAGAGAACTACATGCGGGTGATCTACAGCAAAACCGCGCGTCTTTTTGAAGCCGCGGCGCAATGCTCTGGGTTACTTGCAGGCTGTAGCGAGGAGCAGGAACGTGGTCTGCAGGATTATGGTCGCTATCTGGGTACCGCCTTCCAGCTGATTGACGATTTGCTCGATTACAGCGCCGATGGCGAAACGCTGGGCAAAAATGTGGGTGATGACCTGAACGAAGGCAAACCGACGCTTCCGCTGCTGCATGCGATGCGCAACGGCACTCCAGAGCAGGCGAAGCTGATACGTGAAGCCATCGAGCAAGGCAATGGCCGACACCTTCTGGAGCCCGTACTGGAAGCAATGGCAGCCTGTGGTTCCCTGGAATGGACGCGACAGCGTGCTGAGGAAGAGGCCGATAAAGCCATCGGCGCACTGCAGGTCATCCCTGATAGCCAGTGGCGAGATGCCCTTATCGGCCTCGCACATATTGCTGTTCAGCGCGATCGCTGAGAGCAAATGGACTCTCTTTTTTGTCAACGGAGAGTTCTTATAAGCTCCGAATATGTTCCATAAGGTTGTTAATGAACTCGCTTACAGACCGCATGAATAAAGCCCTGGCAAAATCTGAATGTGGCTCACAGTAACGCGAACTTTTTAGAACCCTTGTTCGAAGAAGGTATAGTAATAGCGTCATTTAAGACGAATGACGTGAATGCACCTGAACAAAGGGACAACGGAATGGAGAAGAAATATACCGACTGGCACCCGGCAGATATTATCGCCGCGCTGCGTAAAAAGGGAACGTCACTGGCCGCGGAATCACGCCGCAATGGCCTCAGTTCTTCCACCCTGGCAAATGCGCTGACGCGCCCCTGGCCAAAGGGAGAACTGATTATTGCAACCGCGCTAGGAACCGATCCCTGGACAATCTGGCCTTCGCGCTATCATGACCCGATAACCCACGAATTTATCGACAGAACGCGCATGATGCGCCAGAGAAGACCCGCAAAAGAACGCCAGGATTGACGTTCTCATCAACGGAATAGCAACCCCCCGGCCACTGTGGCAGGGGGCTGCCCGAACGATTACTCGCCCTTCACACGCTCGATATTTGCACCCAGGGCGCGCAGTTTATCTTCGATACGCTCATAGCCGCGATCGATGTGATAGATACGATCCACAATCGTTGTCCCTTCTGCAATACAACCCGCTAATACAAGGCTCGCAGAAGCACGCAGATCCGTTGCCATCACCTGCGCACCGGACAGTTTTTCCACGCCATGGCAAATCACGGTGTTGCTTTCGATTTCCGCGTGCGCACCCATACGGATCAATTCAGGTACGTGCATAAAGCGGTTCTCGAAGATGGTTTCGGTGATAAAACCAGTACCTTCAGCCACCAGGTTCAGCAGCGTGAATTGTGCCTGCATATCCGTCGGGAATGCCGGATGCGGCGCAGTGCGTACATTCACAGCCTTAGGACGTTTACCGTGCATGTCCAGGCTAATCCAGTCTTCACCGGTTTCGATTTCCGCACCCGCATCGCGCAGCTTCGCCAGAACAGCATCCAGCGTATCGGGTTGGGCATTACGGCAGACAATTTTGCCGCCGGAGATCGCCGCAGCCACCAGGAAGGTGCCGGTTTCGATACGGTCAGGCAGGACGCGATAAACGCCGCCACCCAGGCGTGCAACGCCTTCGATGGTGATACGATCGGTCCCCTGGCCGGTGATCTTCGCACCCAGTGCATTGAGGAAGTTCGCCGTATCGACGATTTCCGGCTCGCGCGCAGCGTTCTCAATAACGGTGGTGCCTTCAGCCAGCGTCGCCGCAGACATGATAGTGACGGTAGCACCGACACTGACTTTGTCCATCACGATGTGCGCGCCTTTCAGACGGCCATTAACTGACGCTTTGACGTAGCCCTCTTCCAGCTTAATGTCAGCGCCGAGTTTTTCGAGGCCAAAGATGTGCAGATCGACCGGACGCGCGCCAATGGCACAGCCGCCAGGCAGAGAGACCTGACCCTGACCGAAACGTGCCACCAGCGGACCCAGCGCCCAGATGGAGGCACGCATGGTTTTCACCAGGTCGTAAGGGGCGGAGAAGTTATTGACGTTACTGGCATCGATCCATACAGAACCGTTGCGCTCAACCTTGGTACCGAGCTGGCCGAGCAGCTTCATGGTGGTGTCGATATCTTTCAGCTTCGGTACGTTCTGAATCTCTACCGGCTCTTCCGCAAGCAGTGCAGCGAAGAGGATCGGCAGCGCGGCGTTCTTAGCGCCGGAAATTGTGACTTCGCCCTGAAGGCGCGTCGGCCCCTGAACACGAAATTTGTCCATGATTTACTCTCTGTATAAATTCAACCGTGCTGCGGGCATTTCACCCTCAGCTCAAAAACCGTTTAGTTTGCGATCGCGTGCCCATTCAGTTGGGGTGAACGCTTTGATCGACAGGGCATGGATACGATTATCCGCGATATATTCCATCAGCGGCGCATAGACAGCCTGCTGTTTCTTCACGCGGCTCATGCCGTCGAATACCTCACCCACAGCAATAACCTGAAAGTGACTGCCATCGCCGGAGACGTGGACTTCCTGAAGGGCAAGTGCGTTCATCAGCACGGTCTGGATTTCATGATTTTCCATGGGTTCTTTATCATCTGGTAGTGAAAACAAGCCCAACATCTTAGAGCAAAGTGAGGCAGTCTTAAACAAGCAAAAAGCCCCGACGAAGAAACTGTCGAGGCTTTCTATAGTAACGTACTGAAAAAGTTAGCGAGGTAAAACGTCTGCTGGCAAATTATAAAGCTGAGCCAGGGTCATGACGTTGTCGCTAATGCCAGAAAGCGAGACCTGCCGCCCTTGCTGTTTGCCCGTCGCCACCAGATGGACCAGCAGCGCAACCCCTGCGGTATCAACGCGTAAAACACCGCCGAGATCGATGCAGGAGATGCCCTGCATCGCTTCGTGTCGCGCATCCCACAGAGGATTCAGAAAATCCTGATCCAGCTCACCAGAGAGTAGTAACGTTTCCCCCTCGCGGACCCAGCTGAGCTGCGGCAGCATTATTTCTTCTCTTCCAGGGTGATTTTCTGGCGTGAGATACTGTTCAGCTGCGCGGTCAGACCGTCGATACCTTTGGTACGCAGCAGATCGCTCCATTCGTTTTGCTTGGTGGTGATCATGCTCACCCCTTCAGCAATCATATCGTACGCCTGCCAGTTGCCACTCTGGCTGTTCTTACGCCACTGGAAGTCCAGGCGCACCGGTGGGCGACCGTTCGGATCGATGATGGTTACGCGAATAGGCACGATAGTCGCATCACCCAGCGGCTGTGCAGGGGCTATCTGATAGGTCTGACCGTGGTACATCGCCAGCGCCTGACCATAAGCTTGTTTCAGGTATTCACGAAACGCAGTGAAATAGGCTTCACGCTGCGCCGGGGTCGCGTCTTTGTAGTAACGACCCAGCACCAGTGCACCGGCATATTTCACCTGCACATAAGGCAGCAGCTCCTGATCAACCACATCACGCAGGTAATCGGGATTAGAACGAATCTTAGGTTGTTCATTTTTAAGGCGATCAAAGGTTTTCTTTGCCGCTTCGGTCATCTGTTGATAAGGATTGGTCTGATCGGCTGCATTTGCCGCAGTCAGAGGGGCAATCATCAGCATGGCAACCATTAACAGTCGTTTAAACATGAATTACTTCTCCTGAGATGAATTCGTCGTACCAGCGGACGGCACAGCATCGGTTTGCGCGGGTGTCTGAGCAGCCTGATCCTGATCGCCGCCTTTACTGTTGCTGTTGTAAAGGAACTGACCAATCATATCTTCTAATACCATGGCTGACTTCGTATCCTGAATTACACCGCCATCTTTAAGAATAGTCGTTCCCAGTTCGGGATCTTCAAAACCGACGTTCAGCGCCAGATATTGTTCACCCAGCAGGCCGGAGGTACGGATAGAAAGGGAGCTGGTATCCGGGATATGGTTGTAGCGCTCTTCAATGTCCAGCGCAACGCGAGGCAGATAGCTTTTCTCATCCAGCGTAATGTCCGCCACACGACCGACCACCACGCCACCAATACGCACCGGCGAGCGGCTTTTCAGGCCGCCAATGTTGTCGAAGGTGGCATAAATACGGTATGTCGGCTCGGTGCGGATCGTCGTGACATCCGCCACTTTAAAGCTTAAAAAGAGCGCTGCCAGCAGTGCCAGCAACACAAATACGCCTACCCAAATTTCAGTTTTTTTCGTTTGCATGAACTCAATTCCCAAACATCAGTGCGGTGAGCACAAAATCCAGAGCCAGTATGGCAAGCGACGAATGCACAACGGTACGCGTTGTTGCCCGGCTGATGCCAGCTGAAGTCGGGATCGCGTCATAGCCATTGAATAACGCAATCCAGGTGATAGTCACGGCGAATACCGCGCTTTTAATCAGGCAATTAATCAGATCCAGGCGCCAGTCCACCGCACTTTGCATTGCCGACCAGTAGAACCCGGCATCGATCCCTTTCCATTGCACGCCGACCAGCGACCCGCCCCAGATCCCG
>NZ_JBOGBT010000002.1:0-35279 GCF_051656365.1 Silvania sp.
CCAGGCGCCAGTCCACCGCACTTTGCATTGCCGACCAGTAGAACCCGGCATCGATCCCTTTCCATTGCACGCCGACCAGCGACCCGCCCCAGATCCCGACGGCAACAAAGAGGATCGTCAGCAGCGGCAAAGAGATCACGCCCGCCCAGAAGCGCGGTGAGATCACCCGGCGAAGCGGATCGACGGCCATCATTTCCATACTGGAAAGCTGCTCAGTGGCGCGCATCAGACCGATTTCGGCGGTCAGCGCCGACCCGGCACGACCAGCAAACAGCAGCGCAGCCACCACCGGTCCCAGCTCACGCAGCAGGGAGAGCGCCACCAGCATGCCGAGGCTGGTTTCCGCACTATAGGTGGTCAGCACCAAATACCCCTGCAGCCCTAACACCATCCCGATGAAGACACCGGAAACAATGATAATGAGCATCGACAGGACGCCGACATTATACAGCTGGCGTACCAGCAAAGGAGCATGTTTGCGGAATTCCGGTTTCCCGACCAGCGCATTGAATAACATCAACCCGGCACGCCCGAACGTCCTGATGGTTTTTATGCCACGGTGTCCGAGAGCGGCCAACGCATTTAACAGCATGAGTGGCTTAACTCCCTATTCCCAATAAATCTTGATGATAATCACCTGCCGGATAGCGGAACGGCACAGGGCCATCAGCGATACCGTCGAGGAACTGTCGGACCTGTGGATCGCTGTTATTCTGCAAGGAGTGCGCGCTACCGTGAGCGACAATTTTTTTGTCCGCCACGATGTAAGCGTAATCGGCGATGCTGAGCACTTCAGGCACATCGTGTGAGACCACGATGCAGGTGACGCCCAGGGCGCTATTAAGCTCGGAGATCAGCTTGACCAGCACGCCCATGGTAATAGGATCCTGCCCGACAAAAGGTTCATCAAACATGATCAAATCCGGTTCCAGCGCAATGGCGCGTGCCAGCGCTGCACGCCGCGCCATCCCGCCTGAGAGCTCTGAAGGCATCAGTTTTGCTGCACCGCGTAACCCCACCGCCTCGAGCTTCATCATTACCGTGCTTTTCAACAGTTCTGCAGGCAGACGCGTATGCTCACGCAGTGGATAGGCCACGTTATCAAAGACGTTCAGATCGGTAAAAAGGGCACCAGACTGGAACAGCATACTCATGCGTTTACGCACGGTATACAGGCGAGAGCGCGACATAGTCGGGACATTCTCACCGTCGAAGTGGATCTCTCCGCTTGCCGGGGGGATCTGGCCGCCAATCAGGCGCAACAAGGTGGTTTTACCAATACCTGAGGGCCCCATAATGGCGGTAATCTTACCGCGAGGCACAGTCAAAGAGATGTTGTCAAAAATGACCCGGTTACTGCGCGTGAAGCTGACGCCACGGACATCGACAATATTCGCCCCATTCAGGCTCATGTACATTTCCTTTCTATTGCTGGTGCAGGATCACCATGAGGCTTAGTTCAGCCGCAAACCCAACATTTTTACAGAATATTACCCACTGAGGTTAGCGAAAGCTGGCATTTGTTTTACTTTTACGGCGCATAAAGTCAAAATTAGGAATTCGTTACGTCTACAGACTGTATGCAGCGCCAGAGAAATTTTTCTCCGTGGACCGGCGAGTATACCTGAAGAAAGGACTTTTGATGCTTTTAGCAACGGCACTGTTAATAATTGGTTTACTTTTGGTAGTCTACAGTGCCGATCGTCTGGTGTTCTCCGCATCAATTCTGTGTCGTCTGTTTGGTATTCCCCCCCTGATTATTGGGATGACGGTGGTCAGCATCGGCACCTCCCTGCCGGAGATCATCGTCTCCGTTGCAGCCTCGCTGCACGATCAGGTGGATCTCGCTGTCGGCACCGCTATTGGCTCCAATATCGTCAACATTTTGTTGATTCTGGGCCTTGCCGCGCTGCTGCATCCATTTCGCGTGCATTCTGATGTTCTGCGCCGTGAATTGCCGCTAATGTTAATTGTCAGCCTGCTGGCAGGCTGCGTGCTGTACGACGGGCAGTTAACGTTCAGCGACGGTTTATTTCTGCTGGCGCTGGCGATCATCTGGCTGTTTTACATTGTAAAACTTGCCAGAACGGCTGAAAAACAAGGCCAGGACACCTTAACCCAGGAGCAGGTTGCCGAGCTCCCGCGGGAAGGCAATTTACCCGTCGCATTACTGTGGCTGGGCGTCGCACTGATCATCATGCCGATGGCCACGCAAATGATAGTTGATAACGCGACGGTTCTGGCGAACTACTTTGCTATGAGCGAGTTAACCATCGGCCTGACGGTGATTGCCATTGGTACCAGCCTGCCTGAGCTGGCCACCGCCATCGCCGGAGCACGTAAAGGCGAGGATGACATCGCGATTGGCAATATTATCGGCTCGAATATTTTCAATATTGTGATCGTGCTTGGCCTGCCAGCCCTGATAGCCCCAGGCGCTTTTAACCCGCTTGCGTTTAGCCGCGATTACGGCGTGATGGTGGTGGTTAGCACAATCTTCGCCCTGCTCTGCTGGCAGCGCAAGCAACAGATTGGTCAGGGCGTGGGCGCGCTGCTGACGGTGGGATTTATCGTATGGATGGCGATGCTTTACTGGCTCTCGCCTCTTCTCTCTGGGTAAACGGAAACGCATTATGTCGCAAATAGAATTGCAGCCGGGTTTTGACTTTCAGAAAGCAGGAAAACAGGTTCTGGAGATTGAACGTGAAGGTCTGGCGCAGTTAGATCAATACATTAATCAGGATTTTAGTTCGGCATGTGAGGCGCTGTTTCACTGCACCGGCAAAGTCGTGGTGATGGGAATGGGCAAATCCGGGCATATTGGGCGGAAAATGGCGGCCACTTTTGCCAGCACCGGCACCACCGCGTTTTTCGTCCATCCTGGCGAAGCGGCGCACGGCGACCTGGGTATGGTCAGTGCTCAGGATATCGTGATTGCGTTATCCAACTCCGGCGAATCCAACGAAGTGCTGGCGCTGATCCCGGTGCTTAAGCGGCTTCACGTTCCCCTCATCTGTATTACCAGCCGTCCGGAGAGCAGCATGGCGCGCGCCGCAGATATTCATCTGTGCGTCAAAGTGCCAAAAGAAGCCTGCCCGTTGGGCCTGGCGCCGACTTCCAGCACCACTGCAGCGCTGGTCATGGGCGATGCGCTGGCCGTCGCCCTGTTGGAAGCACGCGGCTTTACCGCCGAAGATTTCGCCCTCTCCCATCCGGGCGGTGCGCTGGGGCGTAAACTGCTGCTGCGGGTTAACGACATCATGCACACAGGTGACGAAATCCCGCACGTCAGTAAAACCGCCTCGCTGCGTGATGCCCTGCTGGAGATCACCCGTAAGAATCTGGGTATGACAGTCATTTGCGACGACCAGATGAAGATTGAAGGTATCTTCACCGACGGGGACTTACGCCGCGTTTTCGATATGGGTGTCGATGTCCGCAAGCTGGGTATCGCCGACGTGATGACCACTGGCGGCATCCGGGTGCGTTCCGGCCTGCTGGCCGTCGAAGTGTTAAACCTGATGCAGTCCCGCCACATCACCTCCGTTATGGTTGCCGATGGCGACCAGTTGCTGGGTGTGGTACATATGCATGATCTGCTGCGCGCAGGCGTAGTGTAATGAAGGATAAGACAATGAGTAATGCGGGTGCATCCCTTGCAACCTGTTATGGCCCGGTCAGTACGCAGATGATGGCGCAGGCAGAAAACATTCGCCTGTTGATTCTGGATGTGGATGGTGTTCTGTCCGACGGTTTGATTTATATGGGTAATAATGGTGAAGAGCTGAAGGCCTTCAACGTGCGCGACGGCTATGGTATTCGCTGCGCGCTCACTTCTGGCATAGAAGTTGCCATTATTACCGGGCGTAAGGCTAAACTAGTAGAAGATCGCTGCGAGACGCTGGGTATTACCCATCTTTACCAGGGACAATCCGATAAGATGGTCGCTTTCAGGGACTTAGTTGGTAAACTGGCTATCGCCCCGGAAAATGTCGCTTATGTTGGCGATGACCTAATTGACTGGCCAGTAATGGCAGAAGTGGGTCTAAGCATCGCCGTTGCCGATGCCCATCCGCTATTGATCCCGCGTGCTGACTATGTCACCCGCATTGACGGCGGCCGCGGCGCAGTCCGGGAAGTGTGCGACCTGTTGTTGCTGGCGCAAGGTAAGCTTGATGAGGCCAAAGGGCAATCGATATGAGTAAATCCAGACGTTGGGTGATTATTCTGCTTTCGCTTGTCGCACTTGTACTGATTGGCGTAAACCTCGCTGACCGGGACGACGCGCAAGCGCCGACGGTGAACACCAACGACCCAACTTATAAAAGCGATCACAGCGATACGGTGGTTTACAGCCCGGAAGGCGCCCTGAACTACCGCCTTATCGCTCAGCACGTTGAGTATTTTTCCGAACAGGGTGTGTCGTGGTTTACCCAACCGGTGATGACCACCTTTGATGCCAATAAAATTCCGACATGGTCGATTAAATCAGACCGGGCAAAACTGACGAATGACCGTATGCTTTATCTGTATGGTCATGTTGAAGTGAATGCGCTGACCGCTGACTCACAGCTGCGCAAAATCACCACCGATAACGCTCAGATTAACCTTGTGACTCAGGATGTGACGTCGCAGGATCTGGTTACGTTATATGGCACCACATTTAATTCCAGCGGTCTGAGAATGCGCGGGAACTTACGCAGCAAGAACGCAGAGCTGATTGAAAAGGTTAGAACCTCTTATGAAATTCAAAACAAACAAACTCAGCCTTAATTTTATCATCGCCAGCGCGCTGCTGGCCGTCAGCCTGCCCGCGCTTGCTGTAACGGGTGATACCGAGCAGCCGATCCATATCGAGTCCGACACACAGTCACTCGATATGCAGGGTAATATAGTGACCTTTACCGGCAATGTCGTGGTGACCCAGGGTACCATCAAAATCAACGCCGACAAGGTTGTTGTCACCCGTCCAGGCGGCGAAGACGGGAAAGAGGTCATTGATGGCTATGGTAACCCGGCCACCTTCTATCAGATGCAGGATAACGGTAAGCCCGTCAAAGGCCGCGCTTCGCAGATGCACTACGAACTGGCGAAGGATTTCGTCGTCCTGACCGGGAATGCGTTCCTGGAGCAGCTCGACAGCAATATTAAAGGCGACAAAATCACCTACCTGGTGAAAGAGCAAAAAATGCAGGCCTTTAGCGAAAAGGGCAAGCGTGTCACGACCGTACTTGTTCCATCGCAGTTGCAGGACAAAAACAACAATCAGGCTCCGGCACAGAAAAAGAGTAACTAATTCGTTATGGCAACATTAACTGCAAAGAATCTCGCCAAAGCCTACAAAGGCCGCCGCGTAGTGGAAGATGTCAGTCTGACCGTCAACTCCGGCGAAATTGTCGGCCTGTTGGGTCCTAACGGTGCGGGTAAAACCACCACCTTTTACATGGTGGTCGGGATTGTGCCGCGCGATGCGGGTAACATCATTATTGATGATGAAGACATCAGCTTGCTGCCCCTTCACGCGCGTGCGCGCCGTGGCATCGGTTATTTGCCGCAGGAAGCCTCGATTTTCCGACGCCTGAGCGTGTTCGACAACCTGATGGCGGTCCTGCAGATCCGTGACGACCTGTCTGCGGAACAGCGCAACGATCGCGCCAATGAGCTGATGGAAGAGTTCCATATCGAGCATCTGCGCAACAGCCTCGGTCAGGCGCTTTCCGGAGGTGAACGTCGCCGCGTGGAAATTGCCCGCGCGCTGGCCGCCAACCCGAAATTTATCCTGCTGGATGAACCCTTCGCGGGCGTTGACCCCATTTCCGTTATCGACATTAAACGCATTATCGAGCATCTGCGCGACAGCGGCCTTGGTGTACTCATCACCGATCACAACGTCCGTGAAACGCTGGCGGTATGTGAACGTGCTTATATCGTCAGCCAGGGCCATCTTATTGCCCACGGTACACCGCAGCAGATCCTTGAAGACGAGCATGTTAAGCGCGTGTATCTTGGGGAAGACTTCAGACTCTGATAGGGTAGAAGTTTAGTCTCGCGTAAACGGAGAAAAATGCTCTGAACATGAAGCAAGGTTTGCAATTAAGGCTCAGCCAACAGCTGGCGATGACACCGCAGTTACAACAGGCCATTCGTCTGTTGCAACTGTCGACGTTAGAACTCCAGCAGGAACTTCAGCAGGCACTGGACAGTAACCCCCTGCTCGAGCAAACCGATCTTCACGAAGAGATAGAAACCCAGCAGCCTCAGGACAAAGAGGCCCTCGACACGGTTGAGGCCCTTGAGCAAAAAGAGATGCCTGACGAGCTTCCGCTCGATGCCAGCTGGGATGAAATCTACACCGCCGGAACACCGTCCGGCACACGTGCAGACTACCAGGACGATGAACTCCCCGTCTATCAGGGTGAAACCACCCAGACGCTTCAGGATTACCTGATGTGGCAGGTGGAGCTGACACCGTTTTCCGATACCGATCGTGCCATCGCCACCTCGATAGTCGATGCCGTCGATGAGACGGGCTATCTGACCGTCTCGCTGGACGACATTCTTGAGAGCATTGGCGATGATGAGCTTGAACTTGAAGAGGTTGAGGCGGTACTGAAGCGCATTCAGCGTTTCGATCCGGTCGGTGTCGCCGCCAAAGATTTACGTGACTGCCTGCTTATCCAGCTTTCCCAGTTCGCTAAAGAGACGCCGTGGCTTGAAGAGGCGCGCCTGATCATCAGCGAACATCTGGATCTGCTGGCGAATCATGACTTCCGTTCGCTGATGCGCGTTACCCGGCTGAAAGAAGATGTGCTGAAGGAAGCGGTGAATCTGATCCAGTCGCTTGATCCGCGTCCAGGTCAGTCTATCCAGGCCGGTGAACCCGAGTACGTCATTCCGGACGTGCTGGTGCGCAAGCACAACGGTCTATGGACCGTGGAGCTCAACGCCGACAGCATTCCGCGTCTGCAAATCAACCAGCAGTACGCGTCAATGTGTACCAGCACGCGCAACGACTCCGATAACCAGTTCATTCGCAGCAACCTCCAGGAGGCGCGCTGGCTGATTAAAAGCCTCGAGAGCCGCAATGACACGCTGCTGCGCGTAAGCCGCTGCATCGTTGAGCAGCAGCAGGCGTTTTTTGAACAGGGTGATGAGTATATGAAACCGATGGTGCTGGCCGATATCGCCCAGGCCGTCGAAATGCATGAATCGACGATTTCCCGCGTGACAACGCAGAAGTATCTGCACAGCCCGCGCGGTATTTTTGAGCTTAAGTATTTTTTCTCCAGCCATGTGAGTACCGAAGGCGGCGGCGAAGCCTCGTCGACGGCTATTCGGGCGCTGGTGAAGAAGTTGATCGCCGCGGAAAACCCCGCGAAACCACTGAGTGACAGTAAGTTGACCACCATGCTGTCCGAACAAGGTATCATGGTCGCACGCCGCACTGTTGCGAAGTATCGAGAGTCTTTATCCATTCCGCCGTCTAACCAGCGTAAACAACTGGTTTGACACAACCGATAAGGAAGACACTATGCAGCTCAACATCACTGGACACAACGTCGAAATCACAGAGTCCTTGCGCGATTTTCTTAACACCAAATTCGCCAAGCTTGAACAGTATTTCGAGAGGATCAATCAGGTCTACATTGTGTTAAAAGTGGAAAAAGTGACTCATATCTCGGATGCGACCCTGCACGTCAACGGGGGTGAAATCCATGCCAGTGCGGAAGGGCAGGACATGTACGCGGCTATCGACGGCTTGATTGACAAGCTGGCCCGGCAGCTAAACAAACATAAAGATAAACTGAAACAACACTAATTGTCCGGGCTGTTAACGGGTGCAGGACGGCCTGTTGTGAAACACAACGGGCCCTTTGTACAGTTAGCGCTTAGGTGAAATTATGATGAATAACGATTCCACTCTACAACTGAGCAACGTCCTTAATCAGGAATGTACCCGCAGTGCGGTTCACTGCCAGAGCAAAAAACGTGCGCTGGAGATCATCAGTGAACTGGCCGCAAAACAGCTGGGCCTGCCATCGCAGGTGGTGTTCGAAGCCATTCTGACCCGCGAGAAAATGGGCAGTACCGGCATCGGCAACGGCATCGCCATTCCACACGGCAAACTGGAAGAAGATACCCTGCGTGCCGTGGGCGTGTTTGTGCAGCTTGAAACGCCGATCGCGTTCGATGCCATTGATAACCAGCCGGTCGATCTACTGTTTGCGCTACTGGTGCCCGCTGACCAGACAAAAACGCATCTGCACACGCTCTCGCTGGTGGCCAAACGACTGGCGGATAAGACCATCTGTCGTCGTCTGCGCGCGGCACAAAGCGATGAAGAGCTCTATCAAATCATTACGGAAACAGAAGGCAATCAGGGTGATGCGTAATCGGGCGATGGCGTTGACATCTGCAGTCCTGAGGAGAAACGGTACATGGTGCTGATGATCGTCAGTGGTCGTTCAGGTTCAGGGAAGTCAGTGGCCCTGCGAGCACTGGAAGATATGGGCTTTTACTGCGTGGATAACCTGCCGGTTGTCCTGCTGCCCGACCTGGCGCGGACGCTGGCCGAACGGCAGATTTCTGCCGCGGTCAGTATTGACGTGCGCAACATGCCTGAATCGCCAGAAATCTTTGAGCAAGCGATGAGCAGTCTGCCGGAGGCGTTTTCACCTCAGCTGCTGTTCCTTGATGCCGATCGCAATACGCTGATCCGCCGCTACAGCGATACCCGTCGCCTGCATCCGCTCTCGAGTAAAAATCTGTCGCTGGAAAGCGCGATCGATCAGGAGAGCGATCTGCTGGAGCCGCTGCGCTCCCGGGCCGATCTGATCGTCGATACCTCGGAAATGTCCGTCCATGAGCTGGCAGAGATGCTGCGTACGCGCCTGCTGGGCAAACGCGAGCGTGAACTGACGATGGTGTTCGAGTCATTTGGCTTTAAGCACGGCATTCCTATCGATGCGGACTATGTATTTGACGTTCGCTTTTTGCCGAACCCGCACTGGGATCCTAAGCTGCGTCCGATGACCGGCCTCGACAAGCCGGTGGCCGCATTCCTCGACCGACATACTGAAGTGCATAACTTTATCTATCAGACGCGCAGCTACCTTGAACTTTGGTTGCCCATGCTGGAGACAAACAATCGCAGCTATCTGACGGTGGCGATTGGCTGTACCGGTGGTAAGCACCGTTCGGTTTACATTGCTGAGCAACTGGCTGACTATTTCCGCTCACGCGGTAAAAACGTGCAGTCTCGTCATCGTACGCTGGAAAAACGCAAAACATGACCGTAAAGCAGACCGTTGAAATCACCAACAAGCTGGGCATGCATGCCCGCCCGGCGATGAAGCTGTTTGAACTGATGCAGGGTTTTGACGCGGAAGTGCTGCTGCGTAACGACGAAGGCACCGAAGCGGAAGCCAACAGCGTGATTGCCTTGCTAATGCTGGATTCCGCCAAGGGTCGCCAGATCGAAATTGAAGCTACCGGCCCACAGGAAGAAGAGGCGCTGGCTGCCGTTATTGCGCTGTTTAACGCCGGGTTTGATGAAGACTAATGCAGGTTATGCGCCTGCATATACCCTTCTCCGCCTAGCTGGCGCATCTGGCGCATGATCCACGCCTGACGGCTGCGCACGTAGCCGGATGGCGTACCGGCCTTAAAGCGAATCGGATTGGGCAACACCGCCGCCAGCAGCGCGGCCTCTGACGGCGTCAGACGACTTGCCGGTTTACGAAAATAGCGCTGTGATGCCGCTTCAACGCCAAATATGCCCTCGCCAAACTCCGCAATATTCAGGTACACCGTCAGGATGCGCTTTTTGCTCCACACCGTTTCGATGCCCAGCGTCAGCCCGGCCTCCAGTCCCTTACGTACCCAGCTGCGCCCATCCCACAGAAACAGATTTTTCGCCGTCTGCTGAGACAGCGTCGACGCCCCGCGGATCCGGCTCGCATTATGCTCGTTATGCGCTAAGGCCTTTTCAATTGCGCCGACGTCAAAGCCCCAGTGATCGGGAAACTTCTGATCTTCTGCAGCAATGACCGCGAGCCCCATCCACGGGGAGATCTCATCCATACTCACCCAGTCTGAATGGGCAACATAGCTGAAATCCCCGCTCAGCCAGCGGCTCAGCTGGCGCTCAATCATCACCGCCGAAAAGGGCACCGGCAGAAAGCTAAACAGGGCAATACCGCCACCCCAGAAGACCGCCAGCATCAGCAAAATGCGCACGACCATCCGTCTCATCCAGCCTGCTCGCGGGCGTTTCAATCTCATTCAGCCAGCACCAGCACACGAGCCACCAGCTTCTCAATGCCACCTGCAGCTTCGGCAATATCTTGCGCCAGCATATAGGCGGGGGTGGTGACGATTTTGTTGTCCTCGTCGACCACGATATCTTCCACCGGGCACGGGATATGCTCCCCGCCCATGTCTTCGATCACTTCGGCGGTATCAATATCGGTGCCGATGGTCAGACGCAGCGGAATATCAAAGATTGCCGGCAGCATTGCCGGTGCAATACAGATGAAGCCCAGCGGTTTACCTGCGGCATGCATCTGCTGCGTCAGGCTTTTTAAATGGCTGTCGACCTGACAGGCGCTGCCCTCGCGGGCAAAATCGCTGAGATTTTTTGCCGCACCAAAGCCTCCCGGCACAATCAGCGCATCCAGCTCATCTGCACGGGCCTGGTTAAGAGGACGAATCTGTCCGCGCGCGATCCGCGCCGCTTCGATCAAGACGTTCCGGCTTTCCGCCATTGGCTCGCCGGTGAGGTGATTAATGACATCCGACTGGGTTCGATCCGGTGCGAAGCAGACGGCTTGTGCCCCGCTGCGTGCCAGTGCCAGCAGCGTCAGGACCGCCTCGTGGATTTCGGATCCATCGTAAACGCCGCAGCCGCTCAGTATTACGCCTACTTTTTTCATCCTGTCGATCCCTCTGAACTATGTTACACGCCCATTAATAATTCTGATTAAAACGGTATGCTTCACACATTTAACTGATTCATGTAACAACTTATTTAAGATTTGCTATCTTAACTGCTTACGGCCTGAATTTTGAGGCTACGCCCATCTGCTACAAAATAACAATTAAGGCGCAGCCATAATTTCCCTGGTGTTGGCGCAGTATTCGCGCACCCCGGTTTAGCCGGGGTCATTTTTTTCTGCTGTCCACCCACGCTTTCAGCACCGCCACGTCGTTCTGCCACTCCTGCTTCATCTCTTCAACCCATTCACCAACGTTATCAGACCATGCCGGTAAATCGGGTGACTGGATTTGCTGACCCAGCTGCTGCAGATGACGCAGGCCAATAGAGCCCGCCGCGCCTTTGATCTTATGCCCTTCTTCGACGATCCCTTTTTGATCGCGCGCCGTCAGATTTGACTCCAGCACGTTCAAATACCCCGGCATCATCTTTTCGAACATGGCGACACCGTCAGTGATCAGCTTCGGACCGACTAAATCGATGTACTGCTCAAGCATGGTGATATCCAGTAAGGACTGCGCTTTTTCGGTATCTACTGTCGTCATGGTGCTCTCCTCTTCATCACGGGTGTCCCAGAATTTCTTGATCATCGCGGTTAATGCCGGAACCGCCAGCGGTTTGCTCAGCACGTCGTTCATCCCGGCATCCAGATACTCTTGTTTATCCTTCAGCACATTGGCGGTCAGCGCCACCAGCGGCGGTAGCTCGTCCTGGGCGTAGCGTTGCGTCAGCTCGCGGGAAATATCCAGCCCGGTCATATCCGGCAGCTGGATGTCCAGCAGCACAAGGTCATATTCCCCCGGGGTGAACATCTCCAGCGCAGCTTTACCGGTCATCGCCACATCCACGCTGCTGCCAAGCTTCTCCAGCACCGAACGCGCGACAATCACGTTCAGCTCGATATCTTCAACCAGTAGCACGTGCAGCGCGGGCAGCGGCATCTCATCCTGGTCAAAGGTATCTTCCACCTCTTCAGCTACCGCAGGGGCATTAATGCTGAGCGTAAACAGCGAACCTTTGCCAGGATTGCTGGTGACGGTAATATCTCCGCCCATGCTCTTGGCTAATCTGCGCGAGACGGCCAGACCAATGCCGGTGCCGGTGGCGGGCTTGCCGCCCTGGCTGTCCTTCACCTGATAATACATGGCGAAGATCTTGTCCTGCTCTTCCTGCGGAATACCGATCCCGGAATCTTCCACTTCGAACTGCAGCATCTCGCCCTCGCCGTAGCGCACGCGCACCGCGACCTGACCACTCTGGGTAAATTTGACGGCGTTGCTGATCAAATTCCACAGGATCTGGCGCAGACGCGTACCGTCCGTCACCACTTTATGCGGCAGCGGCAGCGTTGGATCCAGCACAAAGCGCAGCCCTTTCTGCTGGGCCTGCAGGCCGGAGAGGTTTTCCAGATCCGCCAGGAAGCTGGTGAAGTCTATCGGCTGGTTATCCAGCTGGACTCTGCGCCGCTCCATCTTATCCATATCGATGATATCGTTGAAGATATTACCCAGAGTAACCGCCGAGACGTGAATGGTTTTGAGGTATTTTTCCTGCTCGGCCGTCAGATCGGTATCCAACAGAATGCGGCTCAAGCCGACAATACCGTTGAGTGGCGTGCGCAGCTCGTGGCTGATGGTCGAGATAAAGGTGGTTTTGTCGCGGCTGGCGCGCTCCAGCGCATCCTGATAGCGCTTGCGTTCGGTAATATCGCGGCCAAAGCCCATCAGCCCGTGGCGCTTCCCGACGCGATCGTAGTAAGGCACTTTGCGAATTTCGAAGCAGGCTTTACGCCCATCCGGGTAGTCGAGCCACTGCTCGTAGGTCAACGAAACGTTATGGCGGAACACCTTCTCGTCGGTTTCGATCACTTTGGCCGCCGCCTCTTCCGAATACACATCCTGCGGCCGCAGGTTAACCAGCTGTTTTTCGCTCTTGCCGGTCAGCAGTTCCATTGCCCGGTTGCAGCCGGAGAACTCTTTATCTTCATTGCGATAAAAGACCAGGTCAGGCGAAGCATCGAGAAACGAGCGCAGGAAGGAGGATTGCTGTTCGAGCTGAATTTGCGTCTGCTCGCGTTCGATCATCTCGACCCTGAGCTGTTCCAGCGTGGACTGGCGCTCGGCCTCGGCCTTTACGCGATCGGAGATTTCCTGATTGAGCTGGGCAATGTTGTCCTTCAGCTGCACGTTAAGCTTCAGGTCGCGCTCGCGCATCTCTTCGAGCTTTTCCACCACCCGGGTCAGACGCTGGCGGGACTCTTCCAGCTGCTCCACCACCACCGACAGGAAATAGACCGCCCACGGGGTGATCAGCAGACCAAAGAAAATGGAGCGAATAAGGTCGATGCTCTCGACCTGGCCATGCAGCACCATGGTGATGGCCATCTGTACCACTATCGCCAGCACCACCAGCGCCAGGGCCAGCAGCAGGGAGAAGCGCACCAGGCCAAGCTTCATCATCAGATCGACATAGTATTGCGCCAGTAACCGAATTTGCTTCATAGGGGATCTCTTCACGACGTTATCGCACAATCATACGCAAATTCCAGGCAAGGCGTTGAAGGTTGTGCGAAAAAGTGAGGTGTCAAACAGGAGATGCGCCCCACTCCCGGAAAGGAAGTGAGGCCAATGACGATCAGGAGCGCTTCAGCATCAGCCACAGGCTGAGCAGCAGGAAGGAGGCGCTTGGCAACAGAGCGCCAATCATCGGAGGAATGCCGTAAACCAGCGTCAGCGGACCGAAGATTTGGTCAAGCACGTAGAAGACAAAGCCGAAGCTGATGCCCGTTACCACGCGCACCCCCATCGCCACGCTTCGCAGCGGGCCGAAGATAAACGACAGGGCCATCAGCATCATCACTGCTACGGAGAGCGGCTGGAAAATCTTGCTCCACATATTGAGCTGATAACGTCCGGCATCCTGGCCACTCGACTTCAGGTATTTGACGTAGTTGTGCAGACCGCTAATGGACAGCGCATCGGGATCCAGCGCGACCACGCCGAGTTTGTCCGGGGTCAGGTTGGTTTTCCAGGTGCCGGAGACGGTTTGTGATCCGGTGATTTGCTTTGGATCCTGCAGGTTAGACTCATCCACCTGTGACAGACGCCAGACCTTATTTTCGACATCAAAGGTTGCCGAGGCCGCATAGCGCACCGCCTGCAATCGACGCTGATCGTTAAAGCTGTAGATGCTCACGCCGCCGAGCGAGTTATCGCCCTTCACGCGTTCGATATAGACAAAGTTCTTACCGTCTTTTGCCCACAGCCCCTGCTGCGTGGAGAGCAGCGAGCCACCGTACATCTGCTGTGCGCGGTAGTTACGCGCCATCTGCTCGCCCTGCGGCGCGACCCACTCGCCCATCGCCATAGTCAGCAGCACCAGCGGGATAGCGGTTTTCATCACCGCCATCGCCACCTGCATGCGGGTAAAGCCAGAGGCCTGCATCACCACCAGCTCGCTGCGCTGCGCC
This sequence comes from Silvania sp., assembly GCF_051656365.1. NCBI lineage: Bacteria > Pseudomonadati > Pseudomonadota > Gammaproteobacteria > Enterobacterales > Enterobacteriaceae > Silvania > Silvania sp. Next base: position 14,466 of record NZ_JBOGBT010000002.1, read on the forward strand.
AGCATTCCGAGCCCCAATAGCGCACCCAGCAGCGCCGCCATCGGGAAGAAGATCTGCACGTCTTTCGGGATACTCAGCAGGGTATACATCCCCGCGCCGAGCGCGTCATAGCTCCCCTGACCGGCCTTTTTCAGCTGGTCAACAAACTTAATGATCCCGGAGAGTGACACCAGCATGAACAACGTCATCATGATGGTGGTAAAAATAGTTTTACCGATATAGCGGTCAAGAACGCCAAACGCCTGCATTACACCGCTCCTTTACGCATAATCCGGGCTCTTACACGGCGCATCGGCACGGTATCCCACAGATTGAGGGCCACCGCCAATAGCAGATAGAGTCCGTTAACGACCCAGGTCCAGACCACCGGGTCAATTTTCCCTTTGCCGCCGTTCGACTTGATTGATGTTTGTAGCAGGAAGAACACCAGATACAGCAGCATGGCGGGCAGCATCGAGAGCACGCGGCCCTGGCGCGGGTTCACTACGCTCAGCGGAACCACCATCAGCGCCATCATAAAGACGGTAAACACCAGCGTGATACGCCAGTGCAGCTCGGCGCGGGCACGATTGTTGTCAGTGTTAATCAGGGTGCGCATGTCCATTTGCTCGGTATCGCTCGGATCCAGCGCCACCGCCTGATGACCAATAATCGCCTGATAATTCTGGAAGTCAGTAATACGGAAATCTCGCAGCAGGGCAGTGCCTTCGAAGCGGGTGCCTTTGTTCAGCGTGACGATTTGCGAACCGTCTTTCCCCTGCGAGAGCTGACCAGAATCGGCCACCACGACCGACGGACGGGCATTACCTTTCGTGCGGATTTGAGCGAGGAATACTTCGTTAAAGCGGCTGCCGTCAACGCTTTCAATAAACAGCACCGAACTACCGTCTGACGCCTGCTGGAACTGACCCTGCGCGAGGGCAGCCATACCAGGGTTGGCTTTTGCTTCCGCCAGCACTTCATCCTGATGACGGGAAGAGACGGGACCAGCCCACATGACGTTCACGGCGGCAACAATGCCGGTAAACAGCGCCAGTACCATCGCCGCTTTCACCAGCACCGCTTTGCTCAGGCCGCAGGCGTGCATGACGGTAATTTCACTTTCGGTATAGAGTTTACCGAGCGTCATCAGCAGGCCGAGGAAAAGACTGAGCGGCAGGATAAGCTGCGCCATTTCAGGCACGCCTAACCCAAGCAGGGAAAGCACCAGATTTGTAGGGATCTCACCATCGACCGCCGCACCGAGGATCCTTACCAGTTTCTGACAGAAAAAAATCAGTAACAGAATAAAGAGTATCGCCAGCTGGCTTTTGAGCGTCTCCCGAACCAGATATCTTATGATTATCAAATTAAATACGCCCGTAAAAACCCATCTCTTTGCAGGAAAATCGCTTGTTTCATGGCTTAAACGTCATTTATTCTCTTGAGTCGTCGAAATCATCGCTAAGATTAGAACACCCGGCGGATTCGCGCCTCACGAGTTGTAATGACGTGTCGAAACCGTAATTAAGATTAACACGAAGTCACCGCAACAGCGGATATGCGTTACGAAAGGTTGCAATTCTATCCGTAGCCGCCGCCGTTGTCTTTAAGATTCAGGAGCGTAGTTCATGGAGTTCAGTGTAAAAAGCGGTAGCCCGGAGAAACAGCGGAGTGCCTGCATCGTTGTGGGCGTATTTGAACCCCGCAGACTCTCTCCAATCGCCGAACAACTCGATAAAATTAGTGACGGCTATATTAGCGCCCTGCTGCGCCGTGGCGAGCTGGAAGGCAAGCCGGGACAGACGCTGTTGCTGCATCATGTTCCGAACGTGCTGTCTGAACGCATTCTGCTGATTGGCTGTGGCAAGGAGCGTGAGCTGGATGAGCGCCAGTACAAACAGGTGATTCAGAAAACAATCAATACGCTGAATGATACTGGCTCAATGGAAGCAGTATGCTTCCTGACCGAGCTCCACGTAAAAGGGCGTAACACCTACTGGAAAGTGCGCCAGGCCGTTGAGACGGCCAAAGAGACCCTGTACAGCTTCGACCAGTTGAAAACCACCAAAAGCGAGCCGCGTCGACCGCTGCGTAAAATGGTGTTTAACGTCCCAACCCGCCGGGAACTGACCAGCGGTGAACGCGCGATTCAGCACGGTCTGGCCATTGCCGCCGGTATTAAAGCGGCGAAAGACCTGGGCAATATGCCGCCAAACATCTGTAATGCCGGTTACCTGGCGTCGCAGGCGCGTCAGCTGGCTGACTCCTACAGCAAAAACGTCGTCACCCGCGTGATTGGCGAACAGCAGATGAAAGAGCTGGGGATGCACTCCTACCTGGCCGTCGGCAATGGTTCGCAAAACGAATCCCTGATGTCGGTCATTGAGTACAAAGGCAGTCCGTCTGAGGACGTGCGCCCGATTGTGCTGGTCGGTAAAGGCCTGACCTTCGACTCCGGCGGTATCTCCATCAAACCTGCCGAAGGCATGGATGAGATGAAGTACGACATGTGCGGGGCCGCAGCGGTTTACGGCGTGATGCGCATGGTAGCAGAGCTTCAGCTGCCGATTAACGTTATTGGCGTGCTGGCGGGCTGTGAAAACATGCCGGGCGGCCGCGCGTATCGTCCAGGCGACGTGCTGACCACCATGTCCGGGCAGACCGTTGAAGTGCTGAACACTGACGCTGAAGGCCGTCTGGTGCTGTGCGATGTGCTGACCTATGTTGAACGCTTCGAGCCAGAAGCGGTTATCGACGTGGCCACCCTGACCGGTGCCTGCGTGATTGCGCTGGGCCATCACATCACCGGCCTGATGTCGAACCACAACCCGCTGGCGCATGAACTTATCAGTGCCTCTGAACAGGCGGGCGATCGCGCATGGCGTCTGCCAATGAGCGATGAGTATCAGGAGCAACTGGAGTCCAACTTCGCGGATATGGGCAACATTGGTGGTCGTCCTGGCGGTGCCATCACCGCAGGCTGCTTCCTGGCGCGCTTCACCCGCAAGTACAACTGGGCCCACCTGGACATCGCCGGAACCGCATGGCGCTCCGGTAAAGCCAAAGGCGCCACCGGTCGTCCGGTTGCCCTGCTGTCGCAGTTCCTGCTCAACCGCGCCGGGTTTAACGGCGAAGAGTAAACCCGAATCCCGGGTGGCATCCGCCACCCGGCTTCATATTTAAAGTCACCACAAGAAGCCCCATATGATGAAAAACGCAACGTTCTATCTTCTGGACAATGACGCGCAGCAGGATGGCCTTAGCGCTGTCGAACAGCTGGTGTGTGAGATTGCCGCAGAACGTTGGCGCGGTGGTAAACGCGTGCTTATTGCCTGCGAAGATGAACAGCAGGCCATCCGTCTGGATGAAGCCCTGTGGGCACGACCACCGGAAAGTTTTGTTCCGCACAACCTGGCGGGGGAAGGCCCGCGCGGTGGCGCGCCGGTTGAGATCGCCTGGCCGCAAAAACGCAACAGCAGCCCGCGGGATATCCTGATCAGCCTGCGGATCGGCTTTGCAGATTTTGCCACCGCTTTCACAGAAGTGGTAGACTTTGTCCCTCACGAAGATTCTTTGAAACAACTGGCGCGCGAACGCTACAAAGCGTACCGACTGGCTGGTTTTAACCTGAATACGGCAACCTGGAAATAATGGAAAAGACATATAACCCACGCGATATCGAACAGCCGCTATACGAGCACTGGGAACAGCAGGGCTATTTCAAGCCTAACGGCGATGAAAGCAAAGAGTCCTTCTGCATCATGATCCCGCCGCCGAACGTCACCGGCAGTTTGCATATGGGTCATGCCTTCCAGCAGACCATCATGGATACCATGATCCGTTACCAGCGCATGCAGGGCAAAAATACCCTGTGGCAGGCGGGTACCGACCATGCGGGTATTGCTACCCAAATGGTGGTCGAACGTAAGATTGCCGCTGAAGAAGGTAAAACCCGCCACGACTACGGTCGCGACGCCTTTATCGACAAAATCTGGCAGTGGAAAGCCGAATCTGGCGGCACCATTACCCGCCAGATGCGCCGTCTCGGCAACTCCGTGGACTGGGAGCGCGAGCGCTTCACCATGGACGAAGGCCTGTCCAATGCGGTGAAAGAAGTGTTCGTCCGTCTGTACAAAGAAGATCTGATTTACCGCGGCAAGCGCCTGGTAAACTGGGATCCAAAACTGCGCACCGCCATCTCTGACCTGGAAGTGGAAAACCGCGAGTCGAAAGGCTCGATGTGGCACATCCGCTATCCACTGGCCGATGGTGCGACTACCGCAGACGGCAAAGATTATCTGGTCGTGGCAACGACGCGTCCGGAAACCCTGCTGGGCGATACCGGCATCGCCGTTAACCCGGAAGATCCACGCTACAAAGATCTGATCGGTAAATTCGTGGTCCTGCCGCTGGTTAACCGTCGTATTCCCGTTGTGGGCGATGAACACGCCGACATGGAAAAAGGCACCGGCTGCGTCAAAATCACCCCAGCGCACGACTTTAACGACTATGAAGTGGGCCGTCGTCACGCCCTGCCGATGATCAACATTCTGACCTTTGACGGTGATATCCGTGAAAGCGCCGAAGTGTACGACACCAAAGGCGAAGAGTCTGACGTTTACGCAAGCGACATTCCGGCCGAGTTCCAGAAGCTGGAACGCTTTGCCGCGCGTAAAGCCGTGGTTGCCGCGGTTGACGCGCTAGGCCTGCTCGAAGAGGTTAAACCGCACGACCTGACCGTCCCTTACGGCGACCGTGGCGGCGTGGTCATTGAACCGATGCTGACCGACCAGTGGTACGTCCGTGCCGACGTGCTGGCGAAACCGGCGGTGGAAGCAGTTGAAAACGGCGACATCCAGTTCGTGCCGAAGCAGTACGAAAACATGTACTTCTCCTGGATGCGCGATATTCAGGACTGGTGCATCTCCCGTCAGCTGTGGTGGGGTCACCGTATCCCGGCCTGGTATGACAATGAAGGGAATGTGTTTGTTGGCCGCACCGAAGACGAAGTGCGTCAGGAAAACAACCTCGGTGCCGACGTGGCCCTGCGTCAGGACGACGACGTGCTCGACACCTGGTTCTCTTCCGCGCTGTGGACCTTCTCCACCCTCGGCTGGCCAGAGAACACCGACGCGCTGCGTCAGTTCCACCCAACCAGCGTGATGGTTTCCGGCTTCGACATCATCTTCTTCTGGATCGCCCGCATGATCATGATGACCATGCACTTCATCAAAGATGAAGACGGCAAGCCGCAGATCCCGTTCAAGACCATCTACATGACGGGTCTTATCCGCGACGACGAAGGCCAGAAGATGTCCAAATCCAAGGGCAACGTTATCGACCCGCTGGATATGGTGGACGGTATCTCCCTGGAAGACCTACTGGAGAAACGTACCGGTAACATGATGCAGCCGCAGCTGGCAGAAAAAATCGCCAAACGCACCGCGAAGCAGTTCCCGGACGGCATCGAGCCACACGGTACTGACGCCCTGCGTTTCACCCTGGCGGCGCTGGCCTCGACCGGTCGCGACATCAACTGGGACATGAAACGTCTGGAAGGTTACCGCAACTTCTGTAACAAGCTGTGGAACGCCAGCCGCTTTGTGCTGATGAACACCGAAGGACAGGATTGCGGCTTTAACGGCGGCGAAATGACCCTGTCGCTGGCAGACCGCTGGATCCTGGCTGAATTCAACCAGACCACTAAAGCGTTCCGCGAGGCACTGGATAGCTATCGCTTCGATATTGCAGCAGGCATCCTGTACGAATTCACCTGGAACCAGTTCTGCGACTGGTATCTGGAGCTGACCAAGCCGGTAATGAACGGCGGTTCTGAGTCTGAGCTGCGCGGCACACGCAACACGCTGATCACCGTGCTGGAAGGTCTGCTGCGCCTGGGCCACCCGATCATTCCATTTATCACCGAAACCATCTGGCAGCGCGTGAAAGTGATTGCCGGCATCAATGCCGACACCATCATGCTGCAGCCGTATCCAGAATTCGATGCCGCTCAGGTTGATGAAGCCGCTGCTGCCGATACCGAATGGCTGAAGCAGGCGATCGTGGCCGTGCGTAATGTCCGTGCTGAGATGAACATCTCCCCGGGTAAACCGCTGGCGCTTCTGCTGCGTGGATGCAGTGATGCCGCCGCGCGTCGCGTCACCGAAAACAGCACCTTCCTGCAGACCATGGCGCGTCTGGAGAGCATCACCGTGCTGCCTGCGGATGATAAAGGTCCAGTTTCCGTGACCAAAATCATCGACGGCGCCGAGCTGCTGATCCCGATGGCAGGCCTGGTGGACAAAGAGGCTGAGCTGGCGCGTCTGGCGAAAGAAGTGGCGAAAGTCGACATTGAAATCGGCAAGATCGAGAGCAAACTGTCTAATGAAGCCTTTGTTGCACGCGCCCCGGAAGCGGTTATCGCCAAAGAGCGTGAAAGGATGGTGGGTTTCGCGGATGCAAAAGCGAAACTGATCGAGCAGCAGGCCACCATTAGCGCGCTGTGATGAGTGAAGCAATGCATGTAAATGCCCCTGTAACGGCGCAACTGCGCCGTATCACCGCCACGGATAACCCGGCTATTGCCGGCGTTATCCGCCGGGTATCCGCTGAATTCGGCCTGACGGCCGATAAAGGCTATACCGTCGCGGATCCCAATCTCGACGAGCTGTACGCCCTGTACAGCCAGCCCGGCCATGCCTATTGGGTTGTCGAGCAGGATGGGTTAGTTGTGGGCGGCGGCGGCGTTGCGCCGCTCTCCTGCAGCGAGCCGGACATCTGTGAACTGCAAAAAATGTATTTTCTGCCCGTCGTGCGTGGACAAGGCTTAGCCAAAAAACTGGCCCTACTGGCGCTGGATCATGCCCGCGCACAGGGTTTTACGCGCTGTTATCTTGAAACCACCGCCTTCCTCACCGAAGCCATCAGACTGTACGAGCACCTCGGCTTTGAGCATATCGACCAGCCTTTGGGCTGTACCGGACATGTGGATTGTGAAGTGCGGATGCTGAAAACGCTGTAACGCCTTTCCCGCCCCCTTCTGTTAAGCGGCTGTAAACTGAATGCTCTACACTCTCAGTTCAACACCAACATGGGGAAAAATGATGTCGACAATAAAAAGCTACGCCGCACCGCAGGCGGGTGCAGAACTTGAACTGTACGAATACGATGCGGGCGAGCTGAAAGCAGAAGATGTCGAAGTTCAGGTCGATTACTGCGGCATCTGCCACTCCGACCTGTCGATGATCGATAACGAATGGGGCTTCTCAAGCTATCCACTGATTGCCGGTCACGAGGTCATTGGCCGCGTGGTCGCGCTCGGCACCGCCGCGCAGGAAAAAGGGCTGAAAATTGGCCAGCGCGTGGGCATTGGCTGGACCGCTCGCAGCTGCGGGCACTGCGATGCCTGTATCAGCGGCAACCAGATTAACTGTCTCGAAGGCGCCACGCCGACCATTCTCAACCACGGCGGTTTTGCCGACAAGCTGCGCGCCGACTGGCAGTGGGTGATCCCGTTGCCAGACAGCATTGATATTGAATCCGCAGGTCCGCTGCTGTGCGGCGGGATCACCGTCTTCAAACCGCTCTTAATGCATCACGTCACCGCCACCAGCCGCGTAGGCGTTATTGGTATTGGTGGTCTGGGCCACATTGCGATCAAGCTGCTGCACGCGATGGGCTGCGAAGTCACGGCCTTTAGCTCGAACCCGGCAAAAGAGAAAGAAGTGCTGGCGATGGGTGCCGATAAGGTGGTCAACAGCCGCGATCCGGCGCTGTTGAAAGCGCTGGCCGGTCAGTTTGATCTGATCATCAACACCGTAAACGTCGATCTCGACTGGCAGCCATACTTTGAAGCGCTGGCCTACGGCGGCAACTTCCATACCGTGGGTGCCGTCATGAAGCCGCTGCCGGTGCCTGCGTTCACGCTGATTGGCGGCGATCGTAGCGTGTCGGGTTCTGCGACCGGCACGCCTTATGAGCTGCGTAAGCTGATGAAGTTTGCCGGCCGCACCAAAGTCGCGCCAACCACCGAGCTGTATCCGATGTCGAAAATCAACGAAGCGATCCAGCATGTGCGCGACGGTAAAGCCCGTTATCGCGTGGTATTGAAAGCGGACTTTTAAGCCGTGATTGCCCGGTGACGCTACGCTTACCGGGCGTTTTCCACCTACCGTCCAAGTGCAGTAAACACCTCTGCTACCGCCACTGCGCCCGGATCGGTCACTCCCGCCAGATTCTCTTTATTCACATACGATGAGCGCCCTGCTCCGGCTTTTTGCATGCTGGCCGTGGCTTCTGAACCTTTTTTCGCGGCCTCTGCCGCAGCCTGAATATTCCCTTTCTGCAACGCTTCCAGCGCGGGCTGCAGGGCATCGATCAAGGTCCGATCGCCAAGATCCGCCCCGCCGTAGTGCTTCATCTGCTGGAGGCCGTTTAGCAGCGCATCCGGCAGCGGTTTACCCTCATCCAGCGCCTGGCCCGCCGCCGTGAAGAAGATCGACATCAGCACACCGCTCGATCCCCCCATTACCGTTGCCAGTCGTTCGCCCACCAGCAGCAACAGCGAAGGCAGATCGTTCAGCGGCAGACGATCCTCTTCCAGCCACTGCGCAATATCCCGAGCGCCTTGCGCAAAGGTCGATCCAGTATCGCCATCGCCCACTTTGGCATCCAGGGCGTTCAGGCGGTTTTCCAGACCGATCAGGGTCTGCGTCACCGTTGCGACGTACTGCGCCACCTGCGCATTTGCCGAAGGGGTAAACTCAACGCGATCCTGAAGCGCGGAGTGCGCCAGCGTACGCAGCGGGGAAAACGCCACCGGCTTCTGCCAGCCCAGAGTCTCCACCGGTGCGTTAAGCGCCCGCTCAAACCCTTCATTAAGCTTCAGCAGTGAGAGTGAAAAGCCCTTCATGTCCAGAGCACTCACCAGCGGCGCAGGGCCAATCAGATACGCAATGTTCTCTTTCAGCGCCGAATGCGCCAGCTCTTTGGTCAGCAGCGCCATCTCCAGCGCCGACACGCCGCCAAGATTGTTAATCAGCACCGCAAAGCGCCCCGCACCAGCCTGTTCGGCCAGCGGAGTGACCAGCGTGTCGATAATCGCTTTGCTGTTTTGCGACGCCACCACCGATGCCCCAGGTTCGCCGTGAATGCCCAGCCCCAGCTCAACGTGGCCCTGTTTAATACGTCCCTCTTCCTCGTCGCTGCCCGGCAGATTGCAGGTTTGCATCGCCACGCCCAGACTCCAGAGGTTGTCGCAGACCTTGCGGGCAATATCACGCACGTCGCTTAGCGACTTGCCCTGTTCCGCCGCATGTCCGGCAATCTTATGCACCAGCGCCGTTCCGGCAATGCCGCGCGGCTGCTTGTTATCCGGCAGGGCGATATCATCCGCCACAATCACCATCTCCACTTTGAGTCCGTAGCGTTTGGCTTTTTCCGCCGCGAGGCCAAAGTTGAGACGATCTCCGGTGTAGTTTTTCACGATCAGCAGGCAGCCGCGATCGCCGGTAACCGCAACGATGGCGTTCAACACTGCTTCCACGCTCGGCGACGCAAACAGATCGCCACAGACCGCGGCAGTGAGCATCCCTTTGCCGACAAACCCGGCATGGGCCGGTTCATGACCCGATCCGCCGCCGGAGATCACCGCCACGCGGCTTTTATCCCAGTCGGCACGCACCACTACCCGAATCGCCGGATCGCTCTCCAGTTTGACGAGATTGCCGTGTGGGGCCGAGATCAGCATACCTTCAATGGCGTCATTAACCAGTTGTTTACGGTCGTTAAAAAAGAATCTGGACATAGTTCCTCAAATTATTGTTAGCCGTATGCAAAAGCATAGTCCGCACTGGATATTGCGCCGAAAACTGCAGAATTACCTCACTCATTTTACCGTCAGGTTGCCTATACTCGACGCAGGACTCAACGAGGAAGCGCATCATGAGTACACCCCTGCTGATTGCCCGCACGCTGGACAACGAGCTGTTTTTACTGCCCGCAATGGCGAACCGTCACGGCCTGATTACCGGCGCCACCGGTACGGGCAAAACCGTGACGCTGCAAAAGCTGGCCGAATCCTTTTCGGATATTGGCGTGCCGGTGTTTATGGCCGACGTGAAAGGCGATCTCAGCGGGATCGCGCAGGAAGGCGTCGGATCGGAGAAGCTGCTTGAGCGGCTAAAAAACATCGGCATCACCGACTGGCAGCCGCAAAGCAATCCGGTGGTGGTGTGGGATATCTTCGGCGAGAAAGGCCACCCGGTGCGCGCCACCGTCTCCGATCTGGGGCCACTGCTGCTGGCGCGTCTGCTCAATCTGAACGACGTGCAGTCGGGTGTACTGAATATTATCTTCCGCATTGCCGACGAGCAGGGGCTGCTGCTGCTCGACTTGAAAGACCTGCGCGCCATTACGCAGTACATCGGCGATAACGCGAAAGCCTTCCAGACGCAGTACGGCAACATCAGCCCGGCATCCACTGGGGCGATTCAACGCGGGTTACTCACTCTGGAGCAGCAGGGCGCGGAGCATTTCTTTGGTGAACCGATGCTGGATATCAAAGACTGGATGCGCACCGACAGTAACGGCAAGGGCATCATCAACATCCTGAGCGCCGAGAAGCTGTACCAGATGCCGAAGCTGTACGCGGCCAGCCTGCTGTGGATGCTCTCTGAGCTCTTCGAGCAGCTGCCGGAAACGGGCGATCTGGATAAACCGAAGCTGGTCTTCTTCTTCGACGAAGCCCACCTGCTGTTCAGCGATGCGCCGCAGGTGCTGCTCGACAAGATAGAACAGGTGATCCGCCTGATCCGCTCCAAAGGGGTTGGGGTCTGGTTTGTTTCGCAGAATCCCGGCGATATTCCTGACAACGTGCTGGGCCAGCTGGGGAATCGCGTTCAACATGCCCTGCGCGCCTTTACGCCAAAAGATCAGAAGGCCGTCAAAGCCGCAGCACAAACCATGCGCGCCAATCCAGCCTTCGATACCGAAGCGGCCATCCAGGCGCTGGGAACCGGTGAAGCGCTGATTTCGTTTCTCGACGCCAAAGGCAGCCCGTCGATGGTGGCCCGCGCGATGGTCATCGCCCCCTGCTCGCGAATGGGGCCGGTCAGTGAGGATGAGCGTAATGGGCTTATCAACCACTCCCCGGTCTACGGTAAGTACGAGGATCAGGTGGACCGCGAGTCTGCATTCGAAATGCTGCAAAAAGGCGTTCAGTCCAGCCCGGATCAACAGGAGGCCCCCGCCGCTAAAGGCCAGCCTGCCGACGCCGATGAGGGGATCCTGGGTGGCTTAAAAGACATTCTGTTTGGCAGCACCGGTCCGCGCGGCGGCAAGCGCGATGGCGTGGTGCAAACCATGGCGAAAAGCGCGGCGCGTCAGGTGACTAATCAGATCGTGCGCGGCATGCTGGGCAGTTTACTGGGCGGACGGCGACGATAACGCGGGGATCCACGGGGTACCGAGCGCTGAGCCCTGAACGCCCTGCTCATTCAGATAGCGGTCGAGTTCTACCATTCCCGTCCAGCGGTTCTCACACCACAGCGGTGCCAGCAGTGTTGGCCGGCGAGCGCTGGCAGAGATCCGGTGATAGACCACCTCCGGCGGCGTGTGGCGGATCATTTCGCCCGCCGTCAGCACGTACTCGTCCAGTTCGATCCCGCTCAGGCGACCTGCTTCCCAGGCTTTGGCCATGATACTGCCCGTCACAATGTGCAGCGGGTGGAGCTTAATGCCGTCAACGCCGGTCTCGATGACTTTATGCAGGGTGTCCAGCGCGTGCTGCTGGTGTTCTCCCGGCAGGCCGACAATCAGATGGGTGCACACTTTCAGCCCGCGCTCGCGCGCCAGCCGGGTGGTGCGCTGATAGCAGGCAAAATCGTGACCGCGATTAATGCGATGCAGGGTTTTATCGTGCGCGGTCTGTAACCCCAGCTCCAGCCAGATCTCATACCCTTGCTCTTTGTAGTCGCTGAGCAGATCGAGCACCGCCTCCGGCACGCAGTCCGGACGCGTACCGACGCACAGCCCAACAATGTTCGCCTGGCTTACTGCCTGCTGATACATAGAACGAAGTACCTGCACTTCGGCCCAGGTGCTGGTATACGCCTGAAAATAGGCCAGATACTGCTTCGCGCGATTCACCAACGTTGCCTGATGGGCGAGCTGGTCGGCAATAGATTGATGCTGCTGCGCCTCATCAGCAAAGGAGGCCACGTTACAGAACGTGCAGCCGCCGCGCCCGATGGTGCCGTCGCGATTCGGGCAGCTAAACCCCCCGTGGAGCGATAGCTTATGGACCTTTTGCCCATAGCGGCGCGAAAGATCCCCACCAAACATGTTGACTAATTTCTGTAACTGCATAATCTGATAGACCGCCCCGTTGAAAGGGGACAAGCCTGCCATTTTTAGCTTCCATCGGCGATGACCTGGATCAATCGTCATGGTGCGCTTTTATCTTTTGCATAATTACCCAAGATAACTGCAATTTCATTCACCCCTCTTTTAATTACTTTTCCTTATGTTCAGCAGGTTTTTTTCATTTATAGCGCCTGAGCTTCAAAACAGTGACATCATGCGGGTTTACGACTCATGGCAGAATAAAACTCCGCATAAATTGCGCCATTCAGCACGCTACAGCGATAATACCGCTTTCATATAGTGAGTCAGATCACACTACCCCAGCGGCTACAGTAAGGTTACAGGGATGTGAATTAAGGTAAATACCCAGCAATATCAATTAACTAACCCCCCTTTAGCACATTTCTGTATAAATAAGTTTGCCATTTGACCTATGTACCGATTCCCGATAAGTTGGAAATCCGCTGGAAGCTTTCTGGATGAGCAGCCTGCTCATCATATTTATGCAGTAATTGAGATTCCCTCTGAAGCAAGTCCTCAAACTTGTTTGACCTGTGCGAAAAGGATATTAAGAGGGCGAATGCGAGGTACGCGTATGACACGCAAACCCCGTCGCCGCACTCTTGCTGTGCCTGTGCGCCACGGTCCAGAGGAAAGTCCCGCAGAGCCTGGGGAGGTTCACTGATATGTTGTACGATAAATCCCTTGAGAAGGATAACTGTGGTTTCGGCCTGATCGCCCACATAGAAGGCGAACCTAGCCACAAGGTAGTGCGTACCGCTATACACGCACTGGCCCGTATGCAGCACCGAGGTGCGATCCTCGCCGACGGCAAAACCGGCGACGGTTGCGGTCTACTGCTGCAAAAACCGGATCGTTTCTTTCGCATCGTAGCGGAAGAGCGCGGCTGGCGTTTAGCCAAAAACTACGCTGTCGGCATGCTGTTCCTGAATCAGGATCCTGAAAAAGCTGCCGCCTCACGCCGCATCGTCGAAGAAGAACTTCAACGCGAAACCCTGTCTATTGTCGGCTGGCGCGATGTGCCTACCAACGAAGGGGTCCTCGGTGAAATCGCCCTCTCCTCGCTGCCTCGTATCGAGCAAATCTTTGTTAACGCACCGGCGGGCTGGCGTCCGCGCGATATGGAACGTCGTCTGTTCATCGCCCGCCGCCGCATTGAAAAACGCCTGCAGGACGATAAAGAGTTCTACGTTTGTAGCCTCTCGAACCTGGTGAACATCTATAAAGGTCTGTGTATGCCGGCTGACCTGCCGCGCTTCTACCTGGACCTGGCGGACCTGCGTCTGGAATCGGCCATTTGCCTTTTCCACCAGCGCTTCTCCACCAACACCGTACCACGCTGGCCGCTGGCCCAGCCGTTCCGCTACCTGGCGCACAACGGCGAGATCAACACCATCACCGGCAACCGTCAGTGGGCACGCGCCCGTACCTATAAGTTCCAGACCCCGCTGATCCCGGATCTGCACGATGCCGCACCGTTCGTTAACGAAACCGGCTCCGACTCCAGCTCAATGGATAACATGCTGGAACTGCTGTTGGCCGGCGGGATGGATATCGTTCGCGCGATGCGCTTGCTTGTTCCGCCAGCCTGGCAGAACAACCCGGATATGGATCCGGATCTGCGTGCATTCTTCGACTTTAACTCCATGCACATGGAGCCGTGGGATGGCCCGGCCGGTATCGTTATGTCTGACGGTCGCTTTGCTGCCTGTAACCTTGACCGTAACGGCCTGCGCCCGGCGCGCTACGTTATCACCAAAGACAAGCTGATCACCTGCGCCTCCGAAGTGGGGATCTGGGATTACCAGCCTGACGAAGTGGTCGAGAAAGGCCGCGTTGGACCAGGCGAACTGATGGTGATCGACACCCGTGTCGGTCGCATCCTGCACTCTGCGGAAACCGATTACGATCTGAAGATCCGCCATCCGTACAAAGAGTGGATGGAGAAAAACGTCCGCCGTCTGGTGCCGTTCGAAGATCTGCCGGATCAGGACGTGGGCTGCCGCGAACTGGATGACGACACCCTTGCCAGCTACCAGAAACAGTTTAACTACAGTGCGGAAGAGCTGGATTCAGTGATCCGCGTGCTGGGTGAAAACGGCCAGGAAGCCGTCGGCTCAATGGGTGACGATACCCCGTTTGCCGTGCTTTCCAGCCAGCCGCGTATCATTTACGACTACTTCCGTCAGCAGTTTGCGCAGGTGACTAACCCGCCAATCGATCCACTGCGTGAAGCGCACGTGATGTCGCTCGCCACCAGTATCGGTCGTGAGATGAACGTCTTCTGTGAAGCCGAAGGTCAGGCGCACCGCCTGAGCTTTAAGTCACCGATCCTGCTGTACTCCGATTTCAAACAGCTTACCACCATGACTGAGGAGCACTACCGCGCCGACACGCTCGACATTACGTTCGACGTGACCGAAGCGAACCTCGAAGACACGGTAAAAGCCCTGTGTGATAAAGCCGAGCAGATGGTGCGTGATGGCACGGTTCTGCTGGTGCTGTCCGATCGTAATATCGCGAAGAACCGCCTGCCGGTTCCGGCACCAATGGCGGTCGGTGCGATCCAGACCCGTCTGGTGGATAAGAGCCTGCGCTGCGACGCCAACATCATTGTTGAAACCGCCAGCGCCCGCGACCCGCACCACTTCGCCGTGTTGCTGGGCTTCGGTGCAACGGCCATCTATCCGTACCTGGCCTACGAAACGCTGGCAAAACTGGTCGACGGCCGCGCGATCGAAAAAGAGTACCGCGCGGTGATGCTGAACTACCGTAACGGCATCAACAAAGGCCTGTACAAGATCATGTCCAAAATGGGCATCTCAACCATCGCCTCTTATCGCTGCTCGAAGCTGTTCGAAGCCGTCGGTCTGCATGACGATGTCGCCGACCTGTGCTTCCAGGGCGTGATCAGCCGTATCGGCGGCGCAGGCTTTAGCGATTTCCAGCAGGATCTGCTGAACCTCTCCAAACGCGCCTGGCTGGCACGCAAGCCACTGGATCAGGGCGGGCAGTTAAAGTATGTCCACGGTGGCGAATACCACGCCTACAACCCGGACGTGGTGCAAACTCTGCAGCAGGCCGTGCAGAGCGGCGAATACAGTGATTATCAGCAGTATGCGAAGCTGGTTAACGAACGTCCTGCAGCCACGCTGCGCGATTTGTTGGCGGTGAACCCGGACGGCGAGACGGTCAATATCCACGATGTGGAACCGGCCAGCGAGCTGTTCAAACGCTTTGATACCGCCGCGATGTCTATCGGCGCCCTGAGCCCGGAGGCCCACGAAGCGCTGGCTGAAGCGATGAACAGCATCGGCGGCAATTCGAACTCCGGCGAAGGCGGCGAAGATCCGGCCCGTTATGGCACCAATAAAGTGTCGCGCATCAAGCAGGTCGCTTCCGGTCGCTTCGGTGTGACGCCTGCGTATCTGGTTAACGCTGACGTGATTCAGATTAAAGTCGCGCAGGGTGCAAAACCGGGCGAAGGCGGTCAGTTGCCGGGTGATAAAGTGACCCCGTACATCGCCAAACTGCGCTACTCGGTACCGGGCGTGACGCTGATCTCCCCGCCGCCTCACCACGATATTTACTCTATCGAGGATCTGGCGCAGCTGATTTTCGACCTGAAACAGGTCAACCCGAAAGCAATGATCTCCGTGAAGCTGGTGTCTGAACCGGGCGTTGGCACCATTGCCACCGGGGTGGCAAAAGCCTATGCGGACCTGATCACCATCGCTGGTTACGACGGTGGTACCGGTGCAAGCCCGCTCTCGTCGGTGAAATACGCGGGCTGTCCGTGGGAACTGGGCCTGGTGGAAACCCAGCAGGCACTGGTGGCCAACGGTCTGCGTCACAAAATCCGTCTGCAGGTGGATGGCGGTCTGAAAACCGGTCTCGACATCATCAAAGCGGCAATTCTGGGCGCTGAAAGCTTTGGCTTCGGCACCGGCCCGATGGTGGCCCTGGGCTGTAAATACCTGCGTATTTGTCACCTGAACAACTGCGCAACGGGTGTTGCAACCCAGGACGAAAAACTGCGTAAAAACCACTACCACGGCCTGCCGTTCAAAGTGACTAACTACTTTGACTTCATCGCCCGCGAAACCCGCGAGCTGATGGCGCAGCTGGGCGTCACGCGTCTGGTGGATCTGATTGGCCGTACCGACCTGCTGAAAGAGCTGGAAGGCTTTACTGCCAAGCAGCAGAAGCTGGAGCTGTCCCGACTGCTGGAAACCGCCGAGCCGCACCCAGGCAAAGCCGTCTACTGCACCGAGAACAACCCGCCGTTTGATAATGGCGTGCTGAATGCCCAGCTGTTGCAGCAGGCAAAAGCATATGTCGATGACAAGCAGAGCAAAACCTTCTGGTTTGATATCCGCAACACCGACCGTTCCGTTGGCGCTACGCTTTCGGGCTACATTGCTCAGACGCACGGTGACCAGGGTCTGGCAGCCGATCCCATTACCGCCCACTTCAGCGGCACCGCAGGCCAGAGCTTTGGCGTGTGGAACGCCGGCGGCGTGGAGCTATACCTGACCGGCGATGCCAACGACTATGTCGGTAAAGGCATGGCGGGTGGTCTGCTGGCGGTGCGTCCTCCGGTGGGTTCGGCGTTCCGCAGCTGTGATGCCAGCATCATCGGCAACACCTGTCTGTACGGTGCCACCGGTGGTCGTCTGTTCGCCGCAGGGCGTGCGGGTGAGCGTTTCGCGGTGCGTAACTCCGGTGCAATCACCGTGGTGGAAGGTATCGGCGACAACGGCTGTGAATACATGACCGGTGGGATTGTCTGCGTGCTGGGCAAAACCGGGGTTAACTTTGGCGCCGGTATGACGGGCGGCTTCGCCTACGTTCTGGACGAGAGTGGCGACTTCCGCAAGCGCGTGAACCCGGAGCTGGTGGAAGTGCTGGATGTTGAAACCCTGGCAATCCACGAAGAGCATCTGCGCGGCCTGATTACCGAGCATGTGCATCATACCGGTTCTTCGCGCGGCGAAGAGATCCTGGCTAACTGGCCGGCGTTCTCCTCGAAATTCGCGCTGGTTAAACCGAAGTCCAGCGATGTCAAAGCACTGTTGGGTCACCGTAGTCGTAGCGCAGCAGAGCTGCGTGTGCAGGCGCAGTAAGGAATTCAGATGAGCCAGAACGTATACCAGTTTATCGACTTGCAGCGCGTTGATCCGCCAAAGAAGCCGCTGAAGATCCGTAAAATTGAATTTGTTGAAATCTACGAGCCGTTTTCCGAAGGCCAGGCCAAAGCACAGGCAGACCGCTGCCTGTCCTGCGGCAACCCGTACTGCGAGTGGAAATGTCCGGTCCATAACTACATCCCGAACTGGCTGAAGCTGGCTAATGAAGGGCGTATTTTTGAGGCAGCAGAGCTGTCTCACCAGACCAACACCCTACCGGAAGTGTGCGGCCGCGTGTGCCCGCAGGATCGTCTGTGCGAAGGTTCCTGCACCCTGAACGACGAATTCGGCGCGGTCACCATCGGCAACATCGAACGCTACATCAACGATAAAGCGTTCGAGATGGGCTGGCGCCCGGACATGACCGGCGTGCGTCAGACCGACAAACGCGTGGCCATCATCGGTGCAGGTCCGGCCGGTCTGGCCTGTGCCGACGTGCTGACCCGTAACGGCGTCAAAGCGGTGGTGTTTGACCGTCACCCGGAAATTGGCGGTCTGCTGACCTTCGGTATCCCGGCGTTCAAGCTGGAAAAAGAGGTTATGACCCGCCGCCGTGAAATCTTCACCGACATGGGCATTGAGTTCCAGCTGAACATCGAAGTAGGCCGCGACGTGCAGCTCGACGATCTGCTGAAAGAGTACGATTCCGTGTTCCTCGGCGTTGGCACCTATCAGTCAATGCGCGGCGGGCTGGAAAACGAAGATGCATCGGGCGTATTCGACGCACTGCCGTTCCTGATTGCCAACACCAAGCAGATGATGGGCTACGGCGAAACTGCCGCTGAGCCGTACGTCAGCATGGAAGGCAAACGCGTGGTGGTGCTCGGTGGTGGTGATACCGCGATGGACTGCGTGCGTACATCCGTGCGCCAGAATGCGACCCACGTGATCTGCGCCTATCGTCGTGACGAAGAGAATATGCCGGGCTCCCGACGCGAAGTGAAAAACGCGCGTGAAGAGGGTGTCGAGTTCCAGTTCAACGTCCAGCCGCTGGGTGTGGAAGTGAATGCCAACGGCAAAGTCTGCGGCGTGAAGATGGCGCGTACCGAAATGGGCGCACCGGATGCCAAAGGCCGTCGTCGCGCCGAAATCGTCGCAGGCTCCGAGCATGTGGTGCCAGCCGATGCCGTCGTCATGGCGTTTGGCTTCCGTCCGCACAGCATGGAGTGGCTGGCGAAGCACAGCGTCGAGCTGGACTCTCAGGGCCGCATCATTGCGCCTGAAGGCAGTGACAACGCGTTCCAGACCAGCAACCCGAAGATCTTTGCCGGTGGCGATATCGTGCGCGGTTCTGACCTGGTGGTGACCGCCATTGCCGAAGGCCGTAAAGCGGCTGAAGGCATCATGAACTTCCTCGAAGTGTAAACACAACGGCCCGGTGAGATCCTCTCATCGGGCCGTTGCGGTATGGATAATTTAGGTAAAAAAAAACAGGGCCGATGGCCCTGTTTTTATTTTACTACGCGTAATGCCGGTCGCCCACCGCGCGGAGGCGGCGTGTCATCCGGATCGGTATCGTGGTCGGGTTTATCACCGTCGATAATCGACATCACCGTTTCACTTTCACTCACCGCAGACTCGTCGTTAAGGCTGACGGCGTCTTCATCATACGCAGCTTCTGGCTCAAACATGGTACCCGCGCCGTTTTCACGAGCGTAGATCGCCAGCACAGCGGCCAGCGGCACGTTAACCTGACGCGGCACGCCGCCGAAGCGGGCATTAAAGCGCACTTCGTCGTTTGCCAGTTCCAGAGCACCTACCGCACGTGGGGCGATGTTCAGAACGATTTGTCCGTCACGCGCATATTCCATCGGAACCTGCACGCCCGGTAACGTCACATCCACAACCAGGTGCGGCGTGAGCTGGTTATCCAGCAGCCATTCATAGAAGGCGCGCAGCAGATACGGACGGCGTGGAGACAGCTGTGACATTTCCACAATGATTAGCCCCGGCCGAGACGCATTTCACGTTCGGCTTCAGTCAGAGAAGCCAGGAAAGAGTCGCGCTCAAATACGCGCGTCATATAGCCTTTCAGCTCTTTCGCACCCGGGCCGCTGAACTCAACGCCCATCGTCGGTAAACGCCACAGCAGCGGTGCCAGATAGCAGTCGACCAGGCTGAACTCATCGCTCAGGAAGAACGGACGCTGACCGAACACCGGCGCAATCGCCAGCAGCTCTTCACGCAGCTGTTTACGTGCTGCGTCAGCTTCTGCAGAAGACCCGTTCACAATGACGTTCATCAGCGTGTACCAGTCTTTCTCGATACGCTGCATGTACAGGCGGCTTTCACCACGCGCAACCGGATATACCGGCATCAGCGGCGGATGAGGGAAACGCTCATCCAGATATTCCATAATGATGCGGGATTCCCACAGGGTCAGCTCGCGATCCACCAGCGTTGGTACGCTCTGGTTCGGGTTGAGATCGATCAGATCCTGAGGCGGGTTATCCTTTTCCACATGCTCGATCTCAAAACTGACACCCTTCTCGGCCAGCACGATACGAACCTGATGGCTATAAATGTCAGTAGGACCAGAAAACAGCGTCATTACCGAACGTTTGTTGGCAGCGACAGCCATGAAAACCTCCAGGTATATTCAGAATTTTACTGCTACCAGCCATAGTGGCTAGCCAGTTGTTTTGGCGCCCATCCCAGGAATCTTCCTCGTTGTTCAAAACCTGAACAAAAATCGAGTATTCACCGTTATCTGGGCAGAAAAGTGGATGATAGTTTACCAGATTTTGCGGACTTTGTGGTGAGGGGATTCTGGAAATGCGGAAAAAGAGGTCAGAAATGGGTGCGGAATGTGGATAACCTGGGCGTTACCCATAAAAAAACCCGCCGAAGCGGGTTTTTCGTTAACTGTTGTCTGCCGAAGCAGAATCCAATTAACGCTTGGAGAACTGTGGACGACGACGTGCTTTACGCAGGCCGACTTTCTTACGTTCAACTTCACGAGCATCACGAGTAACGAAGCCCGCTTTACGCAGTTCAGAACGCAGAGATTCGTCGTACTCCATCAGAGCGCGGGTGATACCGTGACGGATCGCACCAGCCTGACCAGAAGTACCACCACCTTTAACGGTGATGTACAGATCGAATTTCTCAACCATATCAACCAGTTCCAGCGGCTGACGAACTACCATGCGGGCAGTTTCACGACCGAAGTACTGTTCCAGAGAACGTTGGTTGATTACGATTTTACCACTGCCCGGTTTGATGAACACGCGAGCGGCGGAGCTTTTGCGGCGACCAG
>NZ_JBOGBT010000003.1:0-57964 GCF_051656365.1 Silvania sp.
CTCACCGTTGCGAGGTGGCGTATATTACGCTTTCCTCTTTCAGAGTCAAGCGTTTATTTTCGCTTTTCTCTTCAACCGAACCGGCTGTTTGTGTGAAGTGATTCACATCCGCCGTGTCGATGGAGGCGCATTATAGGGAGTTCTCCGGCGCTGACAAGCGGAAAAAGACAAATTTATTTCAACCGCTCATCTTTTCGCCATAACGCCTGCTTTTACTGCTTTTTAAGGGTTGCCGGCAGCTCTGCCAGGCTATTAATCACCCAATCAGCTGCGTTTTCTGCTTCGGGCGTGACGGGTTTACCTGTGCGCACCAGAACTTTATGCCCAATACCTGCCGCAGCTGCTGCCTGCATGTCTTCCAGTTTGTCGCCCACCATATAGGAAGCGCTCATATCTATATCAAGAAACTCCTGAGCAGAGATGAACATGCCCGGATGCGGTTTACGGCAATCGCACGTCTGGCGATACTCTTCAACTGTGCCCTGCGGGTGATGCGGACAATAATAGATACCATCCAGGTCGACACCACGATCGGCCAGCGACCAGTCCATCCATTCAGTCAGGGTCTCAAACTGCGCTTCGGTGAATTTACCGCGTGCAATGCCCGACTGATTGGTCACCACCACCAGCGCATAGCCCATCTCTTTTAATTCACGCATGGCTTCTATTACGCCATCAATGAATTCGAATTCATCTATCTCATGCACGTAACCATGATCGACATTAATCGTGCCGTCACGATCGAGAAAAATTGCGGGTACTGATTTCGCCACCGGTTTGCTCCTGAAAAGGGGTGTCTTCGTAGTATCTCATGAATCACTGCGCAATAAAGTGCTCATCACACAGAGTTGGATTGATT
Organism: Silvania sp.; assembly: GCF_051656365.1. Classification (NCBI taxonomy): domain Bacteria; kingdom Pseudomonadati; phylum Pseudomonadota; class Gammaproteobacteria; order Enterobacterales; family Enterobacteriaceae; genus Silvania; species Silvania sp. Next base: position 860 of record NZ_JBOGBT010000003.1, read on the forward strand.
TAGACGTCTGGATGCCTTAACATCCATTTTGTTGACGGTCATCGCCCGTATCAGGCAGCAGAAAATGCCACGACTCACTTACAAACGATAAAAATAATCTAATGATTAAACTTTCGAATATCACCAAAGTGTTCCAGCAAGGGAACCGTACCATTCAGGCGTTGAACAACGTTAGCCTGCATGTTCCGGCTGGGCAGATTTATGGCGTCATTGGCGCCTCAGGTGCAGGTAAAAGCACACTCATTCGTTGCGTTAACCTGCTCGAACGTCCAACCGAGGGCATCGTCCAGGTTGATGATCAGGACCTGACCAGGCTCTCCGAAACCGAATTAACCAAAGCCCGCCGTCAGATTGGCATGATTTTCCAGCACTTTAACCTGCTGGCGTCCCGCACCGTATTTGGCAATGTTGCCTTACCGCTGGAGCTGGACAACACGCCAAAGGACGAAATCAAACGTCGCGTGACAGAGCTGCTGGAGCTGGTCGGTCTGAGCGATAAGCATGATGTCTACCCGGCAAACTTATCCGGTGGGCAAAAACAGCGTGTCGCGATTGCACGCGCACTGGCAAGCAATCCAAAAGTCCTGCTGTGCGATGAAGCCACCAGCGCGCTGGATCCGGCCACTACCCGTTCGATTCTGGAACTGTTGAAAGACATTAACCGTCGTCTGGGGCTGACCATCCTCCTTATTACCCATGAAATGGATGTCGTCAAACGCATCTGTGACTGTGTGGCAGTGATCAGTAACGGTGAGCTGATTGAACAAGACACCGTCAGCGAAGTGTTCTCGCACCCGAAAACCCCGCTGGCGCAGCAGTTTATCCAGGCCACACTGCATCTGGATATTCCGGAAGATTATCAGGCACGTTTAAAAAGCACCCCGGAAGCCGACAGTGTTCCGATGCTGCGCATGGAATTTACCGGTAAGTCCGTGGATGCGCCGCTGCTGTCTGAAACCGCCCGTCGCTTCAACGTGAACAACAACATTATTAGCGCGCAGATGGATTACGCCGGCGGCGTTAAGTTCGGCATCATGCTGACAGAAATGCATGGCACGCAACAGGACACGCAAGCCGCTATCGCCTGGCTGCAGGAACATCATGTAAAAGTAGAGGTACTGGGTTATGTCTGAGCCAATGATGTGGTTGCTGGCGCGCGGCGTATGGGAAACGCTGGCGATGACCTTTGTATCCGGCTTTTTCGGTTTTGTGATTGGTTTGCCGGTAGGCGTGCTGCTGTATGTCACCCGCCCGGGTCAAATTATTGAGAACGCCAAACTTTATCGCACCCTCTCGGCGCTGGTGAACATCTTCCGTTCCATCCCCTTCATTATTCTGTTGGTGTGGATGATTCCGTTTACGCGCGTTATTGTGGGCACGTCTATTGGCCTGCAGGCAGCAATCGTTCCTCTGACCGTGGGTGCGGCGCCCTTTATTGCCCGTATGGTTGAGAACGCGCTGTTAGAGATCCCAACGGGTCTGATTGAGGCTTCACGCGCAATGGGTGCTACGCCGATGCAGATTGTACGTAAGGTCTTACTGCCAGAAGCCCTGCCGGGTCTGGTGAATGCGGCAACCATTACACTGATTACCCTGGTGGGTTACTCTGCAATGGGCGGTGCGGTAGGTGCAGGTGGTTTAGGTCAGATCGGCTATCAGTATGGCTATATTGGCTACAATGCTACCGTCATGAATACCGTTCTGGTGCTGCTGGTCGTGCTGGTTTACCTCATTCAATTCTCTGGCGATCGCATCGTCCGGGCTGTTACGCATAAATAACGTTACACAATATAAACTCAACGAGTTAAGGATAAAAACATGGCGTTTAAATTTAAGACCTATGCAGCGTTAGGCGCGCTGATCGGCTCTCTGGCTCTGGTGGGTTGCGGTCAGGACGAAAAAGATCCAAACCACATTAAAGTGGGCGTTATCGTCGGTGCGGAACAGCAGGTTGCAGAAACGGCTGCGAAGGTAGCCAAAGAGAAGTATGGCCTCGACGTTGAGCTGGTAACCTTTAACGATTACGTTCTGCCTAACGAAGCGCTGAGCAAAGGCGATATCGACGCCAACGCCTTCCAGCACAAACCGTACCTGGATCAGCAGATCAAAGATCGCGGCTACAAGCTGGTCGCAGCAGGAAACACCTTCGTCTATCCGATTGCGGGCTACTCCAAAAAAATCAAATCCGTCGATGAACTGCAGGACGGTTCTCAGGTTGCCGTTCCGAACGATCCAACCAACCTTGGTCGTTCCCTGCTGCTGCTGCAGAAAGTGGGCCTGATCAAACTGAAAGACGGTGTTGGCCTGCTGCCTACCGTTCTGGACGTGACCGAGAACCCAAAAAATCTGAAAATTGTTGAACTGGAAGCGCCGCAACTGCCGCGTTCTCTGGACGATGCACAGATCGCACTGGCGGTTATCAACACGACCTACGCCAGCCAGATTAACCTGACCCCAGCGAAAGACGGTATCTTCGTGGAAGACAAAGACTCCCCGTACGTAAACCTGATCGTTACCCGTGAAGACAATAAAGATGCCGAAAACGTGAAGAAATTCGTTGAGGCGTATCAGTCTGATGAAGTTTATCAGGAAGCGAACAAAGTCTTTAACGGCGGTGCAGTTAAAGGCTGGTAATCTGACCTTTGTGTAATATCATTCAGGACGGGCGTTAGCCCGTCTTGTCATTTATGCAGGCAACTGATTCAATAGCTGACGATTTGATTATTCACTGAGGAATTACTATGCGTGCTTTACCGATCTGTCTTTTAGCACTGATGCTGAGCGGCTGTTCCATGCTAAGCAGATCTCCTGTTGAACCTGTTAAAAGCACAGCAACCCCGCCTAAAGCAGAGCCAGAGAAACCGAAAGCGCCGCGCCCTGCGCCCGTCAAAATCTATACCAATGCCGAAGAGCTAGTGGGTAAACCTTTCCGCGACCTCGGTGAAGTCTCAGGCGATTCTTGCCAGGCCAGCAATCAGGACTCTCCTCCGAATATCCCAACTGCGCGTAAACGCATGCAGGTGAATGCCTCTAAAATGAAGGCTAACGCCGTCCTGCTGCACAGCTGTGAAGTGACCAGCGGTACGCCAGGCTGCTACCGTCAGGCCGTTTGCGTAGGTTCAGCCCTTAACGTCTCGGCGAAATGAGCGCTTTCCAGTTCGAGCAGATAGGCGTTATCCGTTCTCCCTATAAAGAGAAGTTTGCCGTGCCGCGCCAGCCAGGTCTGGTGAAAAGCGGCGGTGGCGAACTTCACCTGATAGCGCCTTATAATCAAGCCGATGCCGTGCGCGGACTGGAAGCGTTTAGCCACCTGTGGGTACTGTTTATCTTTCATCAGACCATGGCAGGTGGCTGGCGTCCCACCGTGCGCCCGCCCCGTTTGGGCGGTAACACCAGAATGGGCGTCTTTGCCACGCGATCGACCTTCCGGCCGAATCCGGTCGGGATGTCGCTGGTCGAGTTAAAAGGCATTCGCTGTCAGAAAGATCAGGTAATCCTTGAGCTTGGCAGCCTGGATCTGGTCGACGGCACGCCGGTGGTGGATATCAAACCTTACCTGCCCTTTGCCGAAGCCTTACCGGATGCCCGCGCAAGCTATGCCCAGCAGGCACCGCAGGCGGACATGCCGGTGTACTTTACCGATGCGCTGACCGCACAGTTCGCGCTGCTGGAAAAGCGCTACCCTCGCCTGCAGGATTTTATCGTCGATGTCCTGGCGCAAGATCCCCGTCCGGCCTACCGCAAAGAGGAAGAAGCCGGGAAAACCTACGCCGTTCTGCTGCTGGATTTTAATGTTCGCTGGCGCGTCACCGGGGCAGGCTTCGAAGTGTTTGCCCTGGAAGCGCAGTAATTTTATTGTCCTCTCTTTTGGCATCATGGCCACACTGGTAAACTAAACCACTTTTTTTGTGTCAGGCTGACCTGTCAGCCTGTTCCAATCGTCGAAATGGAACCGTAACAACATGCGTACTAGCCAATATCTGCTCTCCACTCTGAAGGAGACGCCTGCCGACGCCGAAGTCATCAGCCATCAGCTGATGCTGCGCGCCGGGATGATCCGCAAGCTGGCCTCCGGGTTGTATACCTGGCTGCCGACCGGCCTGCGCGTCCTGAGAAAAGTCGAAAACATCGTGCGTGAAGAGATGGATAACGCCGGTGCCATTGAGGTGTCCATGCCTGTGGTTCAGCCTGCTGACCTGTGGGTTGAGAGTGGCCGCTGGGAGCAGTACGGCCCGGAATTGCTACGCTTTGTTGACCGTGGCGAGCGCCCGTTTGTCCTTGGCCCGACTCACGAAGAGGTGATCACCGACCTGATTCGTAACGAGCTGAGCTCTTACAAGCAGCTGCCGCTGAACTTCTATCAGATCCAGACTAAATTCCGCGACGAAGTACGCCCTCGTTTTGGCGTCATGCGTTCCCGTGAATTTGTGATGAAGGATTCATACTCCTTCCATACCTCACAGGACTCGCTGCAAGAGACCTATGACAAGATGTACGACGCGTACAGCAAAATCTTCACCCGCATGGGTCTGGATTTCCGTGCAGTGCTGGCCGACACCGGCTCCATCGGCGGCAGCGCGTCCCATGAATTCCAGGTTCTGGCGCAGAGCGGCGAAGACGATGTGATCTTCTCCGACACCTCCGACTACGCGGCTAACATCGAGTTTGCCGAAGCGCTGGCACCAAAAGCGCCACGCGCAGCGGCTACCCAGGAGATGACCCTGGTTGATACGCCAAACGCCAAAACCATCGCCGAGCTGGTTGAGCAGTTCAATCTGCCGGTTGAGAAAACCGTTAAAACCCTGCTGGTGAAAGCGGTTGAAGGCAGCAGCTACCCGCTGGTTGCCCTGCTGGTGCGTGGCGATCACGAGCTGAATGAAGTGAAAGCAGAAAAACTGCCGCAGGTTGCCAGCCCGCTGACCTTCGCGACCGAAGCGGACATCCGCGCGGTAGTGAATGCCGGCCCAGGCTCTCTCGGCCCGGTTAATCTGCCTGTTCCGGTGGTTATCGACCGTACCGTTGCCGCGATGAGCGATTTCTCTGCCGGTGCGAACATCGACGGTAAACATTACTTTGGCATTAACTGGGATCGCGACGCGGCGACGCCAGAAGTGGCCGATATCCGTAACGTGGTCGCAGGCGATCCAAGCCCGGATGGCCAGGGCGTGCTGCAGATCAAACGCGGCATCGAAGTCGGTCACATCTTCCAGCTGGGCACCAAGTATTCCCAGGCGCTGAACGCAGCGGTACAAGGTGAAGACGGTCGTAACCAGACACTGACCATGGGTTGCTACGGGATCGGGGTTACGCGCGTCGTAGCTGCGGCAATCGAGCAGAACCATGACGAGCGCGGGATCGTCTGGCCGGACAACATTGCACCGTTCCATGTGGCGATCCTGCCAATGAACATGCACAAGTCCTACCGCGTGCAGGAGCTGGCAGAGAAGCTGTACAGCGAACTGCGTGCGCAGGGTATCGAAGTGCTGATGGACGACCGTAAAGAGCGTCCGGGTGTGATGTTTGCTGATATGGAACTGATCGGTATTCCGCATACCGTCGTTATTGGCGACCGTAATCTCGATAATGAAGAAATCGAGTACAAATACCGTCGCAACGGCGAGAAGCAGATGATCAAAACCAGCGAAATCCTTGATTACCTGGTGAAAGCCATCAAGGCATAAGCCGCAAAAAACCCCGCTGATGCGGGGTTTTTTATATCAGCTATTTGCTGTCGCAGTTTTTGCCGGGCTCAAAGCGAGCATCTCTGTCTGGCACCAGCGTTTTAACGCTTTCTCCGCTATCCGGATTCGGCTCCAGAGTAAAATGGCCGTTTACCGTCAACAGCACCGGTTTGCTATCACTGCCACGCGCCGCCGCATAATCCCGTTCCAGCTGAGCGTTATTGGTCACGCTCACCTTTTTACCGGTCATACAGTCGGTGAATATCGCAGCATCCGCCATATAGAAATACATCCCCCGCATCGCCATCGACGTGGACGGCAGCGCAGCGGTCACTGGTTCAAGCGTGTAGTTCAGCTGCGAATCAATAGGATTACCTTCCCGATCCAGCATCTCCAGCGCCGCGCCTTTAGCCCGGAAATAGTGTTTCTCGCCATCGGTCGCCGTCAGCACCAGCTTATCAGCCGTTCGCGCCCAGCTGCCATAAGTGGCAAAAGAGGATGGGGCTTTTGCGCCCTGATAATGCTGGTTCATTACCCAGGTACCGTCTTTTTCCAGAAACAGCGAGGTTTCAATCCCTTCACAATCGGCACAGGGCAATACACCGCGCCAGCTTTGCTGCATCGGCTTTAACGCTTCCATCTGACCTGACGCCAGCGCCTGCACTTCCGTACGGTTATGGCATCCCATCAGGACCAACAGCGCACCTGCTGCCATCACTGAAAATATCGCTGTTTTCACCCTAAATTCCTTATCTATTCCCGACTAATCCTGTGGGCGGCGCACTTTGCCACGCAGCGACTTCACCGTCGATTTCTGCGATTTCGAGGACAGGCGACGCTCTTTTGATGCACGTGTCGGACGGGTTGCCCGACGACTTTTTTGTACCGTCGTTAACTCTTGTATTACCGCCGCCAGCCGGGAAAGCGCCGCTTCACGGTTCATCTCCTGGCTGCGGTACTCCTGCGCCTTAATAATAATCACCCCATCGCTGGTGATGAGATGGTGGCTGGCGACCAGCAGACGTTCTTTATAATACTCTGGCAGGCTGGATGCCCGAATGTCAAAGCGCAGATGGATAGCCGTTGAGGCTTTATTCACATGCTGCCCGCCCGCGCCCTGTGCACGGATCGCTGTAATCTCGACCTCGCTATCAGGAAGGGTGACCGTTCGGGACAGGACAATCATGAACGTGACTGCCAGGCTTCAAGATGAATTTCCAGATTATTCTCAGCATCCGATAACCAGATGGCGCCGTCCTGGATCGTTGCCTGCAGGATCATGGTCCGCCCGGCAAATGCGCTCAGCTGAGCCAGCTGTTCATCATCCAGATACCAGACCGACAGATTGGAGAACTGCGCGCATTTGTTCTTGTGCTGTTGCCACCAGATTTCCGCCGCGCGGCTGTTATAGGCAAACAAGGCCACTTCACCCGACTGGGTGCAGGCTTTCTTGATCCGCCGCTCATCCGGCAGGCCGAGCTCAATCCAGAGATCAATCCCCAGATGATCGTTAAGCTGCCAGGCTTCCGGTTCGTCTTCCGCACTCAGCCCACGGGTGAATTGCAGCCGCTCGTTGGCATACTTAATCCATGCCAGCAGGCGCAGCATCATGCGCTCCTGGGTTTCAGAGGGGTGACGCGCCAGCGTCAAAGTCGCATCCAAAAACTGGTTGCGATCTAAATCCGCCACATTGACCGTGGCTTTGTAAATTGTCGCTTTAAGCGCCATCAGAGAACTCCTTTCGAATCAGGTGCGCATTGTAGCGAAATATCAATAAAAAGGCTGTTATCGCCTCGCGAATGTCTGCGACATCAAGCTGCTGATATTGCTTAAATGAGTATGGTATAGTCACCTTGCTAAACCGAGTTTATCTTCGTAGGCTTAAGGGTATCTCACAGTAAAGTCAGTGCGCTGGCAGGAGGGGATGTGAATAATTATTGTGAGCTAATTCGCAAACGGTATGCGGAAATTGCCAGCGGCGATCTGGGGTATATCCCTGATGCGTTGGGCTGTGTATTGAAAGTTCTGAATGAAGTCGCATCGGATGATACGCTTTCAGAGTCGATCAGAGAAAAAGCGGCATATGCTGCTGCGAATTTACTGGTGAGCGATTATGTCAATGAATGATACCTATCAACCCATCAATTGTGATGACTATGACAACCTCGAACTTGCCTGCCAGCACCATTATATCCTGGCGCTGGCACTTAAAGATGGCGAGGTTCTGAAGGCGAAGGCGAGCGATCTGGTCTCCCGTAAAAACGTGGAGTACCTGGTGGTGGAAGACGGCGGCGCAACGCGCGAACTGCGTCTCGATAAAATTGCCAGCTTCAGTCATCCCGAAATCGGCACCGTCGTGGTGAGCGAGTCCTGATGTGTGTGACGGGCGGCCCTGCTGCCCGTTACGCTTTCCACTCCAGCTGTACGCCCTTCCCCGTCTCAGCCACGCCATCCAGAGTCACGAACGTCCCTGCCGCAGCCACCAGCGTCTCGCCGTAAAACAGCAGCGGCGTGGTATCGCGCAGCCAGGGTGCAACGTTCAACTCCTGCCAGATTTTTTTAATCTTACGCCCACCGTTCCGCCCGACGATGTGCAACGTCCCGCTGGCACGAAAACGCACCGTGACCGGCTCATCGGGCTGAGGCAGACGCAGATTACCACCCGCCGTGAGGGACAGTGTTCCCAGCCCCTGCGGTAACATCAGCGGCTCGAGCGGGTGTTGCCAGGCAATAACCCGGTCGGCCAGCGATGGCTGGCATTTCACCCACCACAGCCGATCGCGAAAACGTCTGATTTCAGCCTCACCGGAACGCAGGCGCGGGGCGGCATCTTCCCGGGCCAGCGCCACTTCGTCCCAGAGACGGTTCAGCAGCGCGCGCGAGGGCATCAGTGCCCCATGCGTAGCAATCCAGCGCCGAAGAATGGCCGCCCGACGCACGGCACTCATTGTCCGCAGCGGTGCAATAGCCAGCGACCCGTCGTCAGAGAGTAATGACGCCAGCTCCTCGGCCAGCAGTTCATCCAACAGCTGTTCCTGCTCTGCGCAGAGTTCGGCACTGCGGGTGGTGGCTTGCGCAAAATGCGGCCAGCGTGCGGTCAGCAGCGGCAGCACGCGCAGGCGCAGAAAATTGCGGTCATAACCATCATCCTGATTGCTTTCATCCTCAATCCAGCGCAATCCCTGACACTGCGCCCAGTCCAGGAGCGATGCACGCGTCTCGCTGAGCAATGGGCGAAGCTGTTCGGTACCAGCAAAACGTGCCCGCGCAGGCATGCCCGACAGTCCTGCCGGGCCGCTGCCGCGTTTAAGCGCCAGCAGGAAGGTTTCGCACTGATCGTCCAGATGCTGCGCCGTAACCAGCGCTTCGTCAGGTAACAGCGCATCGTGAAAAGCGGCATAGCGCGCTTTCCGCGCCTGCGCCTCAATGCCCAACCCCTCTTCGGCCAGCGTCACCCGCACCACAATCAAGGGGATATTCCATTCGCGGCAGAGGGTTTCGCAGTGGCTGGCCCAACTGTTGGCGTCCGGGCTCAGGCCGTGATGAATATGAATAGCACGCAGCTCGAGGCCTGGCTCCTGTTCTCGCATACGCATCAGGCGATGCAGCAGCACGGTGGAATCCAGCCCACCGCTAAACCCCACCAGCAGACGGCGGTACGGGTCGATAGCGTGATGAAGATCGGGTGTGGTCATCGTCATTGTTTATGCAGGAAGATGCCCGGCAAATTACCGGGCATTGCGACGAGAGGCAAGCGTTACTGCTGATACAGCTCCAGCGGCAGGCCATCCGGATCGTTGAAAAAGGTGAAGCGCTTATCGGTAAACGGATCGATGCGAATGGCTTCGCATTTTACGCCATGCGCTTCAAGATGCAGCACCGCCTCGTCGATGTCATCTACGCTGAAGGCAAGGTGACGCAGACCGCAGGCTTCCGGCCGGGACGGGCGCGCCGGCGGGAAAGGGAAAGAAAACAGCTCAATAACATACTGGCCGTTCAGCGCCAGATCGCCCTTCCAGGAGTCGCGCTCTTCGCGATAAAACTCACTCTGCAGAGTAAAACCCAGCGTATCGCAGTAGAACGCCTTACTGACGGCGTAGTTGGTCGCAATAATTGCAATATGGTGAACCTGCTTTAAACCCAGCATAGCCTCTCCTTTTTAGTGTGCCTGAACGGTATATCTGAAAGCCCTTAGCGCGCAAGCGGTCACTGCGCTTTTAGGACCCTTACCCGGTAGATGCCGTTTTCGTCGCGTTTTGCGCCGTGAATATCCGTTTCGAAGCCTGGATAATGGCGGCCAATAGAGCAAAGCATCAACAGAAAATCGAGCACCGCCCGGCTCTGTTCGGTGATCATCTCTCCAGGCATCAACAGCGGTACGCCCGGGGGGTAAGGCAGGATCATATTAGCGGAGATCCTGCCCACCAGATTTTCCAGTTCCACCGTTTCGACATCACCCCGCACCTGACGCTGCCAGGCTTCGTGCGGGGTGAGCTTCATCTCCGGCAGGACGTCAAAGGCCTGCAACATCAGGCGCGGCAGATCGTGCTGGCGGATCAGGCGGTGGATCCCTTGCGCCAAATCCTGGATGCGCATATTGCGGTAATAATCAGGATCCTCGGCATACAGATCCGGCAGCATATTCCTGACCCGTAAATTAAGATCGTACGCGCGCTTGAACTCCATCAGCCCACGCAGCAGACCCATCGCCCGGGTCTTATCGATGCCGATACTGAACAGAAATAGCAGATTGTAAGGGCCAGTTTTTTCTACCACCACGCCGCGTTCATCGAGGAATTTCGCCACCAGCGCCGCCGGGATCCCCTCGTCACTCATCACCCCCTGCTCGTCCATGCCCGGCGTCAGGATCGTCACTTTGACCGGATCGAGGAACATATGATCCGCATCGGCATCGCGAAAGCCATGCCAGCTCTCTCCCGGCGCCACCGGCCAGCACTCGGCTTCTTCGATATCGTTCGGCTGCCAGATATCGAAGAACCAGCCGTCGGCTTCATCCTTGAGGCGCTGCACCTCTTTACGAAAATGCAGAGCCCGTTCAACCGAGCGATTGATCAGCCGTTTACCCGGATTACCGCGCAGCATCGCCGCCGCGGTTTCAATCGAGGCCACCAGAGGATAGCTCGGTGAAGTGGTGGTATGCATCATAAAGGCTTCGTTGAAGGTCTCTTCATCGTAGTCACCCTTAATGTGGATCAGCGAGGCCTGCGAAAAGGCCGCCAGCATTTTGTGCGTAGACTGGGTTTCAAAGAACACTTTTCCCGGTACCCGCTCGCCGCTCATCCCGCTTTTCCCGGCATAAATCGGGTGGAAATTGGTGTAAGGCACCCACGCTGAGTCAAAATGAATGGAGGGAACATCCAGCGTTTGTTTCACCCAGTTAGTGTTATACAGCAGGCCGTCGTAGGTGGAGTTGGTGATCACCGCATGCACCGGCCAACTCGCCCCGGGAACCGAGGCCACTTTATCTTCGATGGCAGCATGAGAAAATTCACGCCGTGGGATCCCGCCGAGAATGCCCAACGCGTTACGCGTGGGTGATAGCCAGAGCGGAATTACGTCGCTCATCATCAGCAGATGGGCCAGCGATTTGTGGCAGTTGCGGTCAATCAGCACCGTACTCCCGACCGGAGCAGCATACATGCCGACAATCTTGTTCGATGTCGAGGTACCGTTGGTGACCATGTAGCTCTGCTCCGCCCCAAAGGTGCGCGCAATGTACTCCTCTGCCTCCAGATGCGGGCCGGTATGATCCAGCAGCGATCCGAGCTCGGTGACCGAGATCGACACATCCGCTTTTAACGTATTCCCACCAAAGAAATCATAAAACAGGCACCCCACCGGACTTTTTTGATAGGCGGTGCCCGCCATATGGCCCGGCGTACAGAAGGTATATTTCCCCTCTTTGACGTAGGTGAAAAGCGCGCGGGTAAACGGCGGCGTGATGTTATCCAGATACTCGCCGGTATATTGCTGAATGCGGGTCGCAATGTCGTCCGCTACACCCAGTGAATACTCGAAAAACCACAGCGCCATGCGCATATCGTGCGCGCTGACATCCATCGTGGAATGGGTATTGATAAAGGCATACAGCGGCAGGTATTCATTGAGTCGATTAATATCGCTGCACAGCTCCAGATCGTACTCGTCCCAGTCGAAAATGACGCCGCAGATACGCGGATTATGTTCGATGAATTTCAACAGATCGGCACTGTTCTGCGGCCAGATGAGTTGATAACCACGTGAAGCTAACGCCTGCTCCAGCTCCTTGATGGGTTCGTCTTTATAAAAGACGCCGTGCGGCCCCATAATGGCAATGATGTTCACGGTATACCTCCTTTAAAAACATTCACTAAGCATAGTTGAGGTAAACGTCAGACATAAAAAAAGCCGCAACAGTGTGCGGCTTTTTGAGATTAATGCGCGGCTTACGCGTAGCCGTAGCTCATCAGACGGTGGTAACGACGGTTAAGCAACTCTTCTTTGTTCAGCACGTCGAGGTCGGCGAGATCCGCCAACAGCTGTGCTTTCAACGACGCAGCCATAACTTCTGGCTTACGGTGTGCACCACCCAGCGGTTCTGGAATGATAGAGTCGATAAGCTTCAGCTCTTTCAGACGCGGAGCAACAATGCCCATCGCTTCTGCAGCCAGCGGGGCTTTATCGGCACTTTTCCACAGAATGGACGCACAGCCTTCCGGGGAGATAACGGAATAGGTGCTGTACTGCAGCATATTCACTTTATCGCCCACGCCAATCGCCAGTGCGCCACCGGAGCCACCTTCACCGATAACGGTGCAGATAACCGGTACGCTCAGACGTGACATTTCGCGCAGGTTGCGGGCAATCGCTTCGGACTGGCCGCGCTCTTCAGCCCCCACGCCTGGATAAGCTCCCGGCGTGTCGATGAAGGTGATGATTGGCATGTTGAAACGCTCGGCCATCTCCATCAGACGCAGTGCTTTACGGTAACCTTCCGGAGCTGGCATCCCGAAATTGCGGCGAATTTTTTCTTTGGTTTCGCGCCCTTTCTGGTGGCCAATGATCATCACCGGACGACCGTCGAGACGCGCAATACCGCCGACAATAGCTTTATCGTCGGCATAGGCACGGTCGCCTGCCAGTTCGTCGAACTCATCAAATGCCAGGCGGACATAATCCAGGGTGTACGGACGCTGAGGATGGCGCGCCAGTTGGGCAACCTGCCATGCGCCAAGATCGGCAAAGATTTTGCGCGTCAGTTCTACGCTTTTTTCACGCAGACGATGCACTTCTTCGTCGATGTTAATATCCAGTTTTTCATCCTGACGGCTCACGGCGGTCAGAGAATCGATTTTCGCTTCCAGCTCTGCAATCGGCTGTTCGAAATCAAGGAAATTCAGACTCATAGTATTCCTGTATTAGTCAAACTCCAGTTCCACCTGCTCCGAACCAATAAGGCCACGGAGATCGTTGAGTAAACGATCGCTCGGAGAGACGCGCCACGTTGCACCAAAGCGCAATCGCGCACGTGCATCCGCCCTCTGATAGTAGAGATGTACTGGAATGGTCCCCGAACGATGGGGTTCCAGAGACTGACGGAGTCGGTTTAAAAGCTGGTCATCAATTTGCCTGTCCGTCAGCGAGATAGCAAGCCCGCGAGCATATTTTTCCCGGGCTTCGTCAATATCCATCACTTCACGGGCCATCATTTTAAGCCCGCCACTGAAGTCATCAAAGCTGACCTGTCCGCTGACGATAAGTATGCGGTCGTTTTCCAGCAAATGCTGGTATTTTTCCAGTGCTTCCGTGAATAACATCACTTCCAGCCGCCCGGAGCGGTCATCCAGCGTACAGATACCGATACGATTGCCGCGCTTGGTGACCATAACCCTCGCGGCAATGACGAGCCCAGCCGCCGTGGTCATTTTACCACGTTCGGTCGGATGCATGTCTTTAAGCCGATAGCCGCCGACATAACGCTCAATTTCTTTCAGATACTGGTTGATCGGGTGTCCGGTCAGATACAAACCTAACGTTTCACGCTCGCCTTCCAGTACCGTATGTTCTGGCCACGGTTGGCAATTGGCATAGGATTGCTCGATTTGTTCCGGCTCATCTGCCAGCACGCCAAACATATCCGCCTGACCAATGGCTTCGGCTTTAGAGTGTTGGTCGGCCGCCTTCAGGGCATCGGCCAGCGAGTTCATCAGCGCAGCGCGATGCGGCCCCAGGCGGTCGAACGCCCCGGACATAATCAGCTTTTCCAGAACCCGACGATTAAGCTTTTTGATATCGGTTCGCGCACACAGGTCGAACAGCTCGCGGAAATAACCGCCCTGGTTACGCGCTTCGATAATAGCTTCGATGGGACCTTCGCCCACGCCCTTAATCGCGCCAATGCCGTAAACAATTTCCCCGTCGTCATTCACGTGGAAGTGATACTGACCCGAGTTAATATCCGGCGGCAGGATTTTGAGCCCCATGCGCCAGCACTCATCGACCAGACCGACCACCTTCTCGGTGTTGTCCATATCGGCGGTCATTACCGCGGCCATAAACTCGGCCGGGTAGTGCGCTTTCAACCACAGCGTCTGGTAAGAGACCAGCGCATAGGCTGCGGAGTGCGACTTGTTAAACCCGTATCCGGCAAATTTCTCTACCAGATCGAAGATTTTCATCGCCAGTTCGCCATCAACGCCGTTTTTCTTTGCCCCTTCTTCGAAGGTACCGCGCTGCTTGGCCATCTCTTCCGGCTTTTTCTTACCCATTGCACGGCGCAGCATATCCGCGCCGCCAAGGGTGTAACCGGAGAGTTCCTGGGCGATCTGCATGACCTGTTCCTGGTACAGGATGATGCCATAGGTCGGTTCCAGTACCGGCTTCAGGCATTCGTGCTGCCACTGAACATCCGGATAGGAGATCTCTTCCCGCCCGTGCTTACGGTCGATAAAGTTGTCCACCATCCCCGACTGCAGCGGGCCCGGACGGAACAGGGCCACCAGGGCGATCATATCTTCGAAGCAGTCAGGCTGCAGACGTTTAATCAGATCTTTCATGCCGCGGGATTCAAGCTGGAATACCGCCGTGGTTTCCGAGCGCTGCAGCATGTCGAAGCTTTTCTTGTCATCCAGCGGGATCGCCGCGATATCAATCGGCTCCAGGCCCTGTTTGGCGCGGCGCGGGTTGATCATCTTCAGCGCCCAATCGATGATGGTAAGCGTACGCAGGCCAAGGAAGTCGAACTTCACCAGACCGGCATATTCCACATCGTTCTTGTCGAACTGGGTGACCGGATGCGACCCGGTTTCGTCGCAGTACAGCGGCGCGAAATCGGTAATTTTCGTTGGCGCGATCACCACCCCACCGGCGTGTTTACCGGCGTTACGGGTGACCCCTTCCAGCTTGCGCGCCATGTCGATCAGCGCTTTAACTTCTTCGTCTGCTTCGTAGATTTCCGGCAGCTGCGGCTCAGCCTCAAAGGCTTTCGCCAGCGTCATGCCAGGATCGGGCGGCACCAGCTTGGAAATGCGATCCACAAAGCCGTACGGATGACCCAGCACGCGGCCCACATCGCGAATAACCGCTTTCGCCGCCATCGTACCGAAGGTAATAATCTGCGATACCGCGTCGCGGCCGTACATCTCGGCCACGTGATCGATTACCTGGTCGCGTTTCTCCATGCAGAAGTCGACGTCGAAGTCGGGCATTGAGACACGTTCCGGGTTCAGGAAGCGTTCAAACAGCAGGTCAAATTCCAGCGGATCGAGATCGGTAATTTTCAGCGCGTAGGCCACCAGCGATCCCGCACCCGAACCACGCCCAGGTCCTACCGGTACGCCGTTGTCCTTCGACCACTGGATAAACTCCATTACGATCAGGAAGTAGCCCGGGAATCCCATCTGGTTGATAACCTGAAGTTCAATCTCCAGACGTTCATCGTAAGGGGGGCGCTTCTCATTGCGTTCAGCTTCATCCGGGAACAAAAATTCGAGACGATCTTCCAGCCCTTCCTTCGATTTCAGGACCAGGAAATCTTCCGTCGTCATTTCACCGGTCGGGAACTGCGGCAGGAAGTACTCACCCAGACGGACGGTCACGTTACAGCGTTTGGCAATTTCTACGCTGTTTTCCAGCGCTTCCGGAATATCGGAAAACAGCTCGCACATCTCGTCTTCGCTGCGCATGTACTGCTGCGGCGAATAGTTACGCGGTCGCTTCGGATCGTCGAGGGTAAACCCATCGTGGATAGCAACGCGAATTTCGTGCGCATCAAAATCGTCGGCATTGATAAAGCGCACATCGTTAGACGCCACTACCGGTAAGCCGCGCGCCTCTGCAAGCGCAACGGCGCCATGCAGATAGTTCTCTTCATCCGGGCGACCAGTACGGATCAACTCCAGATAGAAGCGATCCGGGAAGTACTGTTGATAAAAATCGACGCACTGTTCCGCCAGAGCCATGTTGCCGCGCAGCAGACACCTGCCGACGTCACCCATTCTGCCGCCGGAGAGCAGCAGCAGTCCTTCGCTCAACTCCGCCAGCCATTCCCGGTCAATCCACGGGCCGAGCGCCCCGTAACCGCGCTGATAGGCGCGCGAGATCAGCAGCGTCAGGTTCTGGTAGCCGTCGTTATTCATCGCCAGGACGGTGATTTGCGTCATTTCATCGGCGAGCAACTCGCTCTGAACGTGAAAGTCGGCGCCTATCACCGGCTTTAATCCGGCACCGTGCGCCGTTCCGTAGAACTTAACCAGACCACACAGGTTGGTAAAATCGGTGATCGCCAGCGCGGGCATGCCAAGCGCGGCCGCCTTTTTCACCAGCGGCCCGGTCTTTGCCAGCCCATCAATCATGGAATAGTCGCTGTGCACCCGCAGGTGTACGAAACGTGGTTCAGCCATCTTCAGATTCCGCGTTACTTAGTGCGTCTTGACTCAGGACACCCGTCCCAGTGCGCGTTTCACCGGCCCAAAACTGCGGCGGTGGTGTTCAGTTGCGCCATGTTCAGCCAGTCTTTCCAGATGGAAAGCGGTAGGATACCCCTTATGCTGGGCGAAGCCATACTGGGGAAAAGTGAGGTCGAGCGCAGCCATTTCTGCATCGCGCGTGACTTTTGCCACGATCGAGGCGGCGCTGATTTCTGCCACGCGACTGTCGCCTTTCACCACTGCCATAGACGGCATCGGCAATGCGGGACAGCGGTTGCCGTCGATCAGCACGTATTCCGGGGCGATCTTCAGCCCGGCCACAGCGCGTTGCATCGCCAGCATCGTGGCGTGCAGAATGTTTAGCTCGTCAATTTCATGCGGTTCGGCACGGCCCAGACTCCAGGCCAGCGCTTTCTCGACGATCTCATCGAACAGCGCCAGACGGCGCTTTTCGGATAATTTTTTAGAGTCATTAAGACCCATAATCGGACGGGCAGGATCGAGGATCACCGCCGCGGTGACAACAGCCCCCACCAGCGGCCCACGGCCCACTTCATCCACACCCGCCACCAGATGGGTATGCGGATAAACAAATTCCATCATTTTGCTAACTCCAGCACCGCGTCAGCCGCCTGCTCATCGGCATTACAGCGGATCTGCAGATGCAGTTCCCGGAACGTGTCGTGCATTTCATGGCTGGTTTTACCGTCCGCCAGCAGCGGCAATAGCGCAGCGGCGAGCGCCTGCGGCTGGCACTCATCCTGCAGCAACTCTTTCACCAGCTCGCGTCGGGCCAGCAGATTTGGCAGTGAAACGTAGTCCGTTTTCACCAGCCGTTTTGCCAGCCAGAAGGTGAACGGCTTCATACGATAGCCCACCACCATCGGGCATTTCGCCAGCATGCATTCCAGCGCGGCGGTCCCGGACGCCAGCAGCGCGGCATCGCTGGCCACCATTGCTTCGCGGCCTTTGCCATCCAGCAGATGAACCTGCAGGTCGGGCGCGACCTCCGCTTTAATACGCTCAAACTGCTCGCGACGCTTGGCATTCACCAGCGGCACGACCACTTGCAGATCAGGGTAAGTCTGGCGCAGAATTTGTGCCGTTTTCAGGAAATCTGCGCTGAGCATTTCCACTTCGGCGCCGCGGCTACCCGGCAGTAACGCCAGGCAGTGGGCATTATGCGGAATGCCAAGCACGTCGCGGGCGGCGTTTTTATCCGGATCCAGCGGCATGGCGTCAGCCATTGTGTGGCCGATAAAGCGGCACGGCACGTTGAATTTATCGTAAAACGCTTTTTCGAAAGGCAGGAAGGCCAACACCAGATTCGTCGATCTGCCTATTTTGAAAACGCGTTTCTGTCGCCACGCCCAGACGGACGGACTGACGTAATGGATGGTTTTGATCCCCTGCTTTTTCAGATTCCCTTCGAGGGTAATATTGAAATCAGGTGCATCAATGCCGACGAAGACATCGGGCTTGAGTTCGGTAAAGCGGCGCGTCAGATCGGCACGGATGTGCAGCAAACGGCGCAAGCGCCCCAGCACTTCGACGATGCCCATCACTGCCAGCTCTTCCATTTCGTACCAGGCTTCGCACCCTTCCGCTTGCATCAGCGGACCGGCGACGCCGACAAAGCGCGCGTTGGGAACGCGCGCTTTGAGCGCACGAATAAGACCTGCCCCAAGAATATCGCCGGAGGTTTCTCCGGCGACAAGGGCGATCGTAAGCGGGCGACTATCGACCATTAACGAATCAGACCGCGAGTTGAGCGTGCGAAGAATTCCACAAACGCATTCACTTCAGGGTGCTGTTTCGCCAGTTCGGCGATTTCCGGCTTGGCTTCTTCTAACGTTTTACCGTTACGGTACAACTGCTTGTACGCGTTACGGATCGCCAGAATCGCTTCACGGCTAAAGCCGCGACGCTTGAGGCCTTCGACGTTGACGCCAAACGGCGTCGCGTGGTTGCCCTGGGCAATCACATACGGCGGAACGTCCTGCGCCACACCGGAGCAGCCGCCAACCATTACGTGCGCACCGATGATGCAGAACTGATGCACCGCGGTCATGCCGCCAATGATGGCATGATCGTCAACTGATACGTGACCCGCCAGCGTTGCATTGTTGGCGAGAATACAGCGGTTACCGATAGTACAGTCATGCGCAACATGCACGTTGACCATAAACAGGTTGTCGCTGCCCACCTTCGTCAATTCACCGCCTTGTACTGTGCCACGATGAATGGTGACGCTTTCGCGAATGCGGTTACGATCGCCAATTTCCACACGGGTTGGTTCGCCAGCATATTTAAGATCCTGGTTTACTTCACCGATGGAGGCGAACTGATAGATCTCGTTATCGCGGCCAATGGTCGTATGACCATTCACGACAACGTGAGATTTCAGTACGGTACCCTCACCAATTTCGACATGGGGTCCAACAATACAAAAAGGACCAATGTGAACGTTAGCACCAATAACGGCACCCTCTTCCACAATGGCGGTTGGATGAATAAAGGCGGTTTTATCAATCACGTATCAGGCCTCCCGGCTACGCGCACACATCATGGTAGCTTCGCAAACAACCTTGCCGTCAACCAGAGCTACGCCTTTGAAGCGAGTCAGGCCGCGACGCGTTTTTTCAAAAGTCACTTCCATGATCATCTGATCACCAGGTACAACCGGGCGCTTGAAACGCGCTTCGTCGATACCTGCGAAGTAATACAGTTCACCCGGCTCCAGTTTACCCACGCTTTTAAACGCCAGAATACCGGTAGCCTGAGCCATCGCTTCCAGGATCAGTACGCCCGGGAAGATAGGTTTACCAGGGAAGTGTCCCTGGAAGAATGGCTCGTTTACAGAGACATTTTTCACTGCGCGCAGAAAACGACCTTCTTCAAAATCCAGCACACGGTCAACCAGTAAAAACGGGAAGCGGTGCGGCAGAAGTTCTAAAATCTCTTCAATATGCAGAGTATGAGTGTCAGTAGTCAAAATACTCTTCCTGTCAAAATATCTGAATGGCAATAATAACACGGCCTGCCGGTTTATAAGAAAGCCGACAGGCCGAGAAGTATGCGTTAAATGGATGAACGCTTAGTCTTGTTGATCGATTTTGCGCTCAATGGCCTTGAGGCGCTTGCTCATATCATCAATATTCATCACCAGGGCAGCTGTTTTACGCCACGCCTTGTTAGGCTGCAGCGGAATGCCTGAGGAATAAACGCCCGGTTCGGTGATAGGACGCATAACCATGCCCATTCCCGTGACCGTGACTTTGTCGCATATTTCCATATGCCCGTTAATCACGCTGGCGCCGCCAATCATGCAATAACGGCCAATTTTCAGGCTGCCAGCCATAATGACGCCACCGGCAACTGCGGTATTGTCGCCAATCACAACGTTATGTGCAATCTGGCACTGGTTATCGATGATAACACCATTACCGATAATCGTGTCATCCAGCGCACCACGGTCAATAGTGGTACAAGCGCCGATTTCAACACGATCGCCGATGATCACCCGGCCAAGCTGGGGGATCTTCACCCAGTTACCGCGATCGTTGGCGTAGCCGAAACCATCCGAACCAATAACGGTACTGGACTGGATCAGGCAATGTTCACCGATTTCAATCTCGTGATACACCGAGACATTGGCCCACAAGCGAGAGCCGGCACCGATTTTGGTTTTTTTACCCACGAAGCAACCGGCACCAATGACGACGTTATCGCCCAGCACCACGTCGGATTCGATCACAGCATTTGCGCCAATCGATACGTTGTTACCCAGCTGCGCCGTCGGGTCAATCACCGCACTTGGGGCGATGTTTTGCGCCGGCTGCGGCGTGGTATCCAGAATTTGTGCCATACGGGCATACGTCAGGTAGGGGTTCTTCACTACCAGCGCAGCACCTGCGGCAAACGGCAAATCGTCCTGCGTCAGTACGACAGCAGACGCCTGGCAAAGCGCCAGATGTTCACGGTACTTCGGGCTTACCATGAAGGTGATGTTGCCTGCTTTAGCAGATTGCATGGACGCAACAGCGGTGATGACGATATCGCCATCACCGTGTAATTCTGCATCCAACTGCTGAGCTAAATCAGCGAGTCGAATTGAAGGCATTACTTATTTAACCTGTTTCAGGACATCAGCGGTGATGTCTTTAACATCGCTGCTGTTGAATGCAACAGCATTCGCATCAACCACCAGATCGATGCTCTGATCGGCAGCAACTGCTTTCACAGCGGACTGGATGCGGGTGACCAGCTTGCCACGTTCTTCGTTAGAACGACGCTGACGATCCTGCTCAAATGCCTGCGCTTTCTGAGAGAAGGTCTGGCGCTGAGCCATCACGTCTTTCTCCAGCTTGCTGCGGTCGCTCGCTTTCATGGTAGAACCATCGCGCTGCAGACGCTGCATTTTAGTTTGCAGATCTTTTTCCATACCCTGCAATTCGCCTGCACGGCCTTTGAACTCGTTTTCCAGTGTTGCAGAAACGCCAGTTTTCTGCGCAACCTGCTGGAATAAGTTACCCATATTGACGATCGCAATTTTGTCCGCTGCCTGAGCAGAAGTTACCATCGCTAAACCGAGACCTGCAGCTAATAACCACTTTTTCACAATTAACTCCTTACCATCCCATTGGTACCCGAAGGTACCGTTCTTTGCGTGGCAAGGCGATCGTGCGATCGCCAGTTGTCATCGCTACACTGCCAACGCATTCCTTTGCGGCGGGCAATTACCAGGTTTTACCAATGTTAAACTGGAATTGTTCCGCTTTGTCCCCTTCGTATTTCTTGAACGGCTGGGCGTAGGAGAAGACCAACGGCCCCAGCGGTGACATCCATTGTAGTGCGAGACCCGCAGACATACGAATATTGCTCGGATCGCTGTAGTCAGGGATGCCTTCGTTTCTCATCTGCTCGGTGTTATCCCAGTTAGTATCCCACACGGTACCCGCATCTAAGAAGAACGAGGTACGGACTGAGTTGGCATACTTATCGCTGATAAACGGCGTAGGCGTGATGATTTCGAGGCTGGCAACGCCCATGGCGTTCCCGCCGACGGCATCATCAGAACGGCAAACTTCTGAGGATGACGGCTTATCGCAGTTATCCGTGTCATTGCCGCCATTGTAGACCGCTTTCGGACCAATGTTATTGGACTGGAAGCCGCGCACCGTGCTCGAACCACCGGCATAGAAGTTTTCATAGAATGGCATTTCTTTGCCACCCAGACCGTCACCATAGCCCCAGCGCGTACGACCCAGAACAACCCACTTGTGGTCGTCATCAATTGGGAAGTAGGACGCGGTATCCAGCGTCAGCTTGTAGAACTCGTTGTCAGAACCTGGAATGGTCACTTTACCGTTCAGGTTGACGCGCGAGCCTTCGGTCGGGAAGAAACCACGGTCGAGTCGGTTATAGGTCCAGCCGTAGTTAAACGTGAAGTCATCCGCAGCAAAACCGTTGTCGTCGTTGTTCAGACTCGCAGGTTGCCCAATCGAGTCGAGATAACGCCACATCGCCACCTGAGGCTGCATATTGGACAGGTCGTTATGCACATAACCTAAGCCCGCACGCAGGGTGTTGTATTCGTTAATTGGGAAGCCGAGCGTTCCATCCATACCATAACTTTTGTTGGTATAGGAGGAGAGGTCTGCGTCATCCGCTTTAAAGTCGTTATAGAAAATACGACCGCCCAGACTCACACCGTCAACGGTGAAGTACGGGTTAGTGACGGAAAGCTCAGAGTAGGTCTGGTAGTCGTTCTTGGTTCCGTTGATACCAACGGAATAGCCCGTACCTAACCAGTTATCCTGCTGTACGCCAACCTGGAAGCTGATACCGCTCTCGGTGCCGTAGCCAACACCAAAGTTAAAGCTACCGGTGTTACGTTCTTTAACCTTGTAGACCACGTCTACCTGATCCGGTCTGCCCGAGACACGCTGCGTGTCGGTGTCGACGGTTTCAAAGTAGCCCAGACGGTTCAGACGCTCTTTACCCTGGTCAACCAGGTCGCTGCCCAGCCACGCCCCTTCCATCTGGCGCATTTCGCGACGCAGGACGGAATCTTTGGAGGTGCTGTTGCCTTCAAAGCGAATCTTACGCACGTAGAAACGGTTGCCCGCATCGACGTTAACGTGGAGCTTAACGGTTTTATCCGTATCGTTGATTTCAGGCTGAGTCTGCACGCGCGGGTAAGCATAACCATAACGGCCGAGCAGCTTTTTAATGCTGTCTTCCATTTTAGTCACTTTCGCACCGCTGTAGAGTTCCCCCGGCTGCAGTTTCGTCAGGGTCTCGATCTCTGCAGAGTGGCCCGCCAGGTTACCGCTCACTTCAACACCCGACAGCTTGTACTGATCGCCTTCGGTGATGTTAACCGTGATGTAGATACCTTTCTTGTCCGGGGTCAGACTCACCTGGGTAGAATCGATATTGAAGCGCGCATAACCGCGGTCCAGATAGTAGCTGCGCAGGGTTTCTAAATCGCCCGCCAGCTTCTGTTTCTGGTATTTGCGGTCACCCACCACGTTCCACCACGGCACTTCGTCGCGCAGCTGGAAGGTTGAGATCAGCTCATCAGTGCTAAACGCGTGGTTGCCCACGATGTTGATCTGCTGAATCTTCGCCGAGACGCCTTCCTGGAACACCAGCTTCAGGTCAACACGGTTACGTGGAAGCGGAGTCACCACCGCTTTTACGCTTGCGCTGTATTTACCGACGCTATAGTAGAAATCTTCCAGCCCTTTCTCGATATCAGACAGGGTGGTGCGATCCAGAGATTCGCCAACACGGACACCAGAGGCTTCAAGGTTTTGCTTGAGCATATCGTCTTTCACCGACTTGTTGCCGGAGAACGTGATACTGGCAATCGTCGGGCGCTCTTTTACCTGAACCAGCAGCGTATCACCATCGCGCAGGACGCGAACGTCCTCGAAGTTGCCAGTGGCAAACAGCGCGCGAATGGTATTACTAATATCTTCATCATTAACCGTGTCGCCCTGGCGCACTGGCATACTGAGGAGGGCCGCACCAACGGCGACACGCTGTAGGCCTTCGAAATGAATATCCTTCACTACGAACCCTTCAGCACCGTATACGGTCGCGCTGCTAAACAGCAGCGACGCTATGAGCAACTTTTTCATCGCCATCGTTATTATGCGTTCTTCCTAACTATCTCTCTTACAACCGAGAGAAATCATTGAAAAGTGCAAGTCCCATTAACAGCACCAGTAGAATCGAACCAATGCGATAACTAAAGTCTTGAACTCGCTCGGATACCGGCCCGCCTTTTAGCTTCTCAATCGCTAAAAACAACAGATGACCCCCGTCTAAAACGGGAAGTGGGAACAGGTTGATTATTCCGAGGTTCACGCTAATGAGCGCAAGAAACATCAGATAGTAAATCACCCCGAACTCTGCTGACATCCCAGCCCCCTGAGCGATCGAAATCGGCCCACTGAGGTTGTTCAGTTTTACGTCACCGGTAATCAATTTCCCCAACATTTGCACGGTCAGTTTCATCAGTTGCCATGTTTTATCCGTGGCTTCAAGGATGGCGCTGAACGGCCCATACTGGCGTATTGTCTTGTACTCATCAGGCAGCGGGATCACTTTTGGCACCACGCCCGCAAACCCTTCCGCCTTACCGCTTCCCGGTTTCGTATCCGGGATCAGCGTTAACGCGAGGGGACTCCCCTGCCTTTCTATCTCCAGCGCCAGCGGCGTACCGGGATTATCACGCACCAGAGTAACAAAGGTCATCCACTGCGTTAAAGGCTGACCATCGACTTTAACGATCCTGTCGCCCGCTTGCAAACCTGCTTTACGCGCCGCGGAATCCGCCTGCACTTCTGCCAGCACCGGTTCAATCTGCGCGCCTCGCGGTCGGATGCCTAACGCAGCGACCGGATCTTCTTTATCAGGTTCAAACGCCCACTGGCGCAGATTCAGAATTTTATCCTGACGCTGCTCGGAGCCAAAGGGAGAAACGCTGACAGTCGTCTGCTCATCGCCAATTTTGGCGACCAGCTGAAGCCTGACGGCATCCCAATCAGGGGTTTCGATGCCATCAATCGCTTTAAGTTCCATGCCCGGATTAATTTGCGCGCTTGCAGCGATTGAGTTGGGTGTAATTTCACCCACAACCGGACGCACGCCAGGGACACCGATGATAAACACCAGCCAGTAAGCGAAGATAGCGAAGAGGAAGTTTGCAATGGGACCCGCCGCAATAATCGCGGCGCGCTGACCAATGGTTTTGTTGTTGAACGCGTAGTGGCGCATTTCGGGTGCGACCGGCTCTACGCGTTCATCCAGCATTTTGACGTAGCCGCCTAACGGGATAAGGGCAATAACGAATTCTGTGCCACGGCGATCGGTACGACGCCAAAGCGCCTTACCAAAGCCAATGGAAAAGCGCTCTACCCGCACGCCACAGCGCCGAGCAACCCAGAAATGGCCAAATTCATGCACTGTGATAAGTACACCGAGTGCAACGATGAATGCTGCCAGATTCCAGAGAATGCTAAGCATAAAACCTTCCGTTAAATCGTCCCAAATACCAGTAAGAACAGGCATGCAAACACAGGAACTGCCGCCGTCAGGCTGTCTATGCGATCCAGAATACCACCGTGTCCCGGAATCAGATTGCCGCTGTCTTTAATCCCTGCTTCACGCTTAAACATACTTTCGGTCAAATCACCCAGCACGGAAGCCAGCGCAGCGATGAT
Organism: Silvania sp.; assembly: GCF_051656365.1. Classification (NCBI taxonomy): domain Bacteria; kingdom Pseudomonadati; phylum Pseudomonadota; class Gammaproteobacteria; order Enterobacterales; family Enterobacteriaceae; genus Silvania; species Silvania sp. Next base: position 26,207 of record NZ_JBOGBT010000003.1, read on the forward strand.
AGAACAGACCAGCAGCGTTGTCGGCGCAACCTCGAGGTTCGCCCATTCGCCATAACCCCAGGAAATGATCGCTGCGGTAAACAGGCCACCGATAAATCCCTGCCAGGTTTTCCCCGGAGAGACCTTCGGTGCCAGCTTATGTTTGCCAAACAGTTTACCAAACATATAGGCCCCAGAGTCAGCACCCCAGACGAGAATCATGACATAAAGCAGCCACAATGCCCCACTGTACGGGTTATCGTCGTAGTGCCAGGTGCGGAGTGCGAGCATTCCCCAGAAGAAAGGGACAATGGTGAAGAGCCCGAAAATCAGGCGCAGCACTTTAGAGTGACGCCATAGCGAAGCAGAGCCCGGATAGAAGAGGACCAGCAGCAGCGCGGCCAGCCACCATACCAGCGAAAGCCAGAGCGAACCGGCAATCAGCGGCTGATGAATATTGTGATGGTACTCTGGCAGCATAAATAGCATTAGCGCCAGCATCAGGCCGCACAGTACGGCCAGCCATACCCGCTGAGAACGCGAGGTAAAACCGCTAAATTGCCCCCATTCCCACGCGGCCAGCATGCAGACCACCAGGGTGACAATAGCGAATCCCACCGGAGGCAGTAAAAACAGCGCCGCGATGACAACAGGTATTAACACAAACGCAGAAATCAGGCGATACTTCAGCAAAAGCTACCCCCATCAGGCGTTTTCGCCACCAGGCTCGGTACCACCAAAACGTCGATCTCGATTGGCAAAGGCATGCAGCGCACCTTCAAAGTCTTGTTCATCAAAATCGGGCCAAAGAACATCCGTAAAGTAAAGTTCAGCGTAGGCGATTTGCCACAGCAAAAAGTTACTGATTCGGTGCTCTCCCCCTGTCCTAATTACCAAATCCACGGGCGTGAGTTCACTCATGCAGATTTGCTTACTCAGCGCCTCTTCATCAATTTGGTCCGGCCTTAATAGCCCTTCCTGAACCTGCTCAGCCAGATGCCGAACGCCCTGGACAATATCCCAGCGCCCGCCGTAATTCGCCGCGATATTGAGCGTTAATCCGGTATTTTGCCCGGTCAATGCTTCCGCTTTACGAATACGTTCCTGCAAACGTGAGTTAAAACGACTGGTATCGCCGATAATACGCAGGCGAACGTTGTGGCGGTGCAGGCTTTTTACTTCGCTGTCGAGCGCCCACACGAACAATTCCATCAACGCGCTTACTTCCTGCGCAGGTCGATTCCAGTTTTCACTGCTGAAAGCATAGAGCGTTAACGCGTCAATGCCGCTATTGGCGGCAAAAGAGACGGCGCGGCGAACGGATTTCGCCCCAGCTTTATGCCCAAAGGCTCGGATCTTCCCTTGTCTTTTCGCCCAGCGGCCGTTGCCATCCATAATGATTGCTACATGACGACAGCCATGAGCTGGCACGTTTTCGCTTATTGGTTGATTCGCAGACAACATAACGCGTTTTTGGTCCCTGAAAGGATTTAACGGTACTCAGGAATACTGAAGCCTTTACGTAAAAAAGCCGTGTCAAACCACGGCTAACCTGACTGCATAACCTCAACTACCCGCAATCAAGTGGCGCAGACTATATCACTGAAGCCCAACGCTAACAAATAGCATGACCGCTAGTGGGTGGAATATCACTAGCTTGCGAGCCGTGTCACCGCTTTTTGCGCAGTCATTCTGGCTTCGGCATCGACGGTCAGCACGTCATCCACGCTTTGCGGTTCACGTAAATCCATCGCCTCAAGCACGGACAGATTCAGCGCAGCAATATCCGTAAAGCGGATCCGCTGATCGAGGAAGGCCGCGACGGCAATCTCATTTGCCGCGTTCAGCGCCGTCGTCGCCGCCTGCCCCTGCTCAAAGGCTTGCATTGCCAGCTTCAGGCACGGATAGCGCTGATAATCCGGCGCGCTGAAGGTCAACGAACTTAGCTTGCAGAAATCGAGCGGCTTAACGCCAGAGATGACCCGGTTTGGCCACGCCATCGTATGGGCAATCGGGGTACGCATATCCGGCTCACCCAGCTGCGCCATTACGCTGCCATCCAGATAACGCACCATGGAGTGGATCACCGACTGCGGGTGGATCAGCACTTCCATCTGCTCTGCCGAGGCGTTAAACAACCAGCGGGCTTCAATGTATTCCAGACCTTTGTTCATCATGGTAGCGGAGTCGACAGAGATTTTTCGCCCCATCGACCAGTTCGGATGACGGCATGCCTGATCGGGCGTCATCGTGACCAGTTCAGACAGCGGCGTATCCCGGAACGGGCCACCAGACCCGGTAAGCAGAATAGAAGAGACCCCATTCTGCTCAAGGGAAGCGTACCCCAGGTTTTGCTGAAAAGGTTGCGGTAAACTCTGAAAAATGGCGTTATGTTCGCTATCTACCGGCAAAAGTCGCGCACCGCGCTGCTTGACCGCTTCCATGAACAGACGTCCGCAGGTGACCAGCGCTTCTTTGTTGGCCAGCAGAACCGTTTTACCGGCATCAATGGCCGCCAGCGTCGGCAGCAGGCCCGCAGCACCGACAATCGCCGCCATCACCTGATCCACCTCATCCAGCGCCGCCATCTCGCAGGCCGCCCGTTGACCACTCAACACCTCGGTCTGACAGCCATTAGCGGCCAGCAGCACTTTCACCTGGCGAGCACTCTCCTCGTCGTCCATTACCGCATAGCGCGGCGAAAACTCCAGACATTGCTCAACCATACGCTGAACGTTTTTTCCGGCAACGAGTGCGGTCACGGTGTAGTGTTCAGGATTATGGCGAACGACGTCGAGCGTGCTGCAACCGATAGACCCGGTTGAGCCGAGGAGAGTTAATTGCTTCATGAATTGTCCGGAAGTAGTGAAGTCAGCAAAGCAAAACGCCGCCAGCAAAGCCCATGGGCCTTCTGAACGGCGTTTTATCAGATTACGGCAGAAATCAGAACTGCATCAGTTCCGCTTCTTTATCAGCCAGCGCCGCATCAAGTTTCTTGATTGCTGCGTCAGTCAGTTTCTGTACGTCGTCCTGAGAACGGCGATCGTCATCTTCGCTGATCTCTTTGTCTTTCAGCAGCGCTTTCACTTTGTCGTTTGCATCACGACGCACGTTACGCACGGCTACGCGAGACTGCTCGGCTTCACCACGAACCACTTTGATCAGTTCTTTACGACGCTCTTCGGTCAGCGCTGGCAGTGGAACGCGAATGTCAGCGCCCGCTGAGCTTGGGTTCAGACCCAGGTCGGAAGCCATGATCGCTTTTTCAACAGCCGGACCTAACGAACGATCGAAGACGTTGATTTTCAGCGTACGGGTATCTTCTACCGTTACGCTCGCCAGCTGACGCAGCGGGGTTGGCGTACCGTAGTAAGGTACAACGATGCCATCCAGCAGGCTCGGAGAAGCGCGGCCAGTGCGCACTTTGCTGATTTGGTTTTTGAACGCTTCTACGCACTTGTCCATGCGTACTTCAGCATCTTTTCTGATCTCGTTAATCACGTTACGAATCCTTGAAAACTTGTCTCAGGCAGACTATCCGCCAGCACCACTGTTAAAAGATGTGCTAAGTATAGCCCTGTTTAATTCATGACAACGCCTGGGGGCGCGTCCAGATAAGAAACCACAATAAAGTAGAGCGGAATCTTACCTGTATTTATCGCCGACGGAAATTACTCCGTGATCAAAGTGCCTTCTTTTTCACCCATCACCACGCGACGCAGTGCACCTGGTTTATTCATATTGAAGACACGAATCGGCAGTTTGTGGTCACGAGCCAGCGTGAAGGCAGCAAGATCCATGACTTTCAGCTCTTTATCCAGCACTTCGTTGTAGGTCAGCTGTTCGTACATGGTTGCCGTCGGATCGATAGCCGGATCGGCGGTAAACACGCCGTCCACTTTGGTCGCTTTCAGCACGACGTCTGCTTCAATTTCGATACCGCGCAGACAGGCAGCGGAGTCGGTAGTGAAGAACGGGTTACCCGTACCGGCAGCGAGGATCACCACGCGGTTATTGCGCAGCAAGCTGATAGCTTCGGCCCAGCTGTAGTTGTCGCAGACGCCATTCAGCGGGATAGCAGACATCAACCGCGCATTGACATAGGCGCGATGCAACGCATCACGCATAGCCAGGCCATTCATGACCGTTGCCAGCATGCCCATGTGGTCGCCCACAACGCGGTTCATGCCGGCTTTCGCCAGACCAGCACCACGGAAAAGGTTACCACCGCCAATGACTACGCCAACCTGAATGCCCAGTTCAACCAGTTCTTTGATTTCCTGCGCCATGCGATCAAGGATGCTTGCGTCAATACCGAAGCCTTCCGACCCCTGCAGCGCTTCGCCACTCAGCTTAAGGAGAATACGTTTGTAAACGGGTTTTGCATTGGTAGCCATTTTTCTTTCCTGGGACTGTCAACGATTGAGATAGGGGATAATTCTGGCGACATGATATATCGCATTTCAGCACAGTAACTATAGGTACCAGGCTGATTTACACATAATGCACACAAAAAGAAGCCGCCCTCAGGCGGCTTCTTTTCGCTGATTAAGACTGCTTGGACATTGCAGCAACTTCTGCTGCGAAGTCAGTCTCAACTTTCTCGATGCCTTCGCCCACTTCAAAGCGGATGAAGCCAGTTACGTCAGCATTGCGCTCTTTCAGCAGCTCAGCAACTGATTTGCTTGGGTCCATTACGAATGGCTGGCCAGTCAGAGAAACTTCGCCGGTGAATTTCTTCATGCGGCCTTCAACCATTTTCTCTGCGATTTCTTTTGGCTTGCCAGACTGCATGGCGATGTCCAGCTGAACCTGGTACTCTTTTTCTACAACGTCAGCAGACACGTCTTCTGGCTTAACGAATTCTGGCTTGCTTGCAGCGATGTGCATTGCCAGCTGTTTAACCAGCTCTTCGTCAGCGCCTTTAGCAGCAACCAGAACACCGATACGTGCACCGTGCTGGTATGAACCCAGTACGTCGCCTTCGAGAGAAGCAACACGACGGATGTTGATGTTCTCACCGATTTTAGCAACCAGCGCAACACGTTCTTCTTCGAACTGTGCTTTCAGAACTTCAACGTCAGTGATTTTGCCAGCGATTGCTGCATCCAGAACTTTGTTAGCAAATGCCTGGAAACCACCATCTTTAGCAACGAAGTCAGTCTGGCAGTTAACTTCCAGAATGATGCCGTAGGTGCCGTCGATTTTGGTGATGATCACGCCGTCAGCTGCAACGTTACCTGCTTTTTTCGCCGCTTTGATCGCGCCGGATTTACGCATGTTTTCGATTGCCAGCTCGATGTCGCCATTCGCTTCAGTCAGTGCTTTTTTGCAATCCATCATGCCTGCGCTAGTACGTTCACGCAGCTCTTTTACCAGGGATGCGGTAATTTCAGCCATTCTTAAATCCTCGGGAGAGATGACCTGCCCGGTTCCAGGAACCGCACAGGTTTAAAAGTGAAAAAGGGGCCATTAAGAGGCCCCTATCCATACACGGTACTAATAAGGGTAGGACCTTATTATTCAGCTTCTACGAAGCTTTCTTCCGCCTGAGAAGCCAGATCCTGGGAACGGCCTTCACGAACGGTAGCAGCAACTGCGCTCAGGTATAGGGTTACAGCACGGATTGCATCGTCGTTACCCGGGATAACGAAATCAACGCCGTCTGGATCGGAGTTGGTATCAACGATAGAAAACACTGGGATGCCCAGGTTGTTTGCTTCTTTGATTGCGATGTGTTCGTGGTCAGCGTCGATTACGAACAGTGCGTCCGGCAGGCCGCCCATATCTTTGATGCCGCCCAGGCTGTTTTCCAGCTTGTCCAGCTCACGAGTGCGCATCAGCGCTTCTTTTTTGGTCAGCTTTTCGAAAGTACCGTCCTGAGACTGGGTTTCCAGATCTTTCAGGCGCTTGATAGACTGACGAACGGTTTTCCAGTTAGTCAGCATACCGCCCAGCCAGCGATGGTTCACGAAGAACTGGTCGCAGCTGTTAGCAGCTTCTTTCACAGCTTCGCTTGCAGCGCGCTTAGTACCAACGAACAGAATCTTACCTTTACGGGAAGAGATCTTGTTCAGCTCAGCCAGGGCTTCGTTGAACATTGGTACAGTTTTCTCAAGGTTGATGATGTGAACTTTGTTACGCGCGCCGAAGATGAAAGGCTTCATTTTCGGGTTCCAGTAACGGGTCTGGTGACCAAAGTGAACACCAGCCTTGAGCATGTCGCGCATGGAAACAGTTGCCATGTTAAAACCTCTATTTAAATAGTTGGGGTTAAGCCTCCACGTATCCCATATTACCGACCCCAAAGGGCACCCCGGAATATGTGTCGATACGTGTGTGTTATTACACAAAGTGAGATTTGTCGCTCCCGTCCAGCCTGTGTATCTGAGATGGATCGGAAGTCCGGCGCGCTTTATACCATAAATCAGCGCCTGAAACCAACAATTGTTGGCGGTGTGTGCTGTCAATGATTCTCAATTTGGCAGCACCTGCGCCTGACTGATACCATTGACAACACTTAGACTAGTATTGTCGAAAAAATCGACACTGATGGACAGATTACATGGCTATCTCAATAAAGACACCTGAAGAAATTGAAAAGATGCGCGTCGCCGGTCGTCTGGCCGCCGAAGTGCTGGAAATGATCGAACCGTACATCAAACCGGGTATCAGCACCGGCGAACTGGATCGTATCTGCAACGACTACATCGTGAATGAGCAGCAGGCCATTTCCGCCTGCCTCGGCTATCACGGCTTCCCAAAATCCGTCTGCATCTCACTGAACGAAGTGGTGTGCCACGGTATTCCGGATGACGAAAAACTGCTGAAAGATGGCGACATCGTTAACATCGACGTGACCGTCATTAAAGACGAATACCACGGCGACACCTCTAAGATGTTCATCGTCGGTAAACCGACCATTCTGGGCGAACGCCTGTGTAAAGTGACCCAGGAGAGCCTCTACCTGGCACTGAAGATGGTCAAACCAGGCATTCGCCTGCGCACCCTCGGCGCGGCGATCCAGAAGTTCGTTGAAGCCGAAGGCTTCTCCGTGGTACGCGAATACTGTGGTCATGGCATCGGTCGTGTCTTCCACGAAGAGCCACAGGTCCTGCATTATGATGCGGATGACAGCGGCGTGGTGCTGCAGGCGGGCATGACCTTCACCATCGAGCCGATGGTCAATGCAGGCGATTACCGTATTCGCACCATGAAAGACGGCTGGACGGTGAAAACCAAAGACAGAAGCTTGTCTGCTCAGTACGAGCATACTATTGTGGTGACAGACAACGGCTGCGAAATTCTGACGTTACGCAAGGATGACACCATCCCGGCGATACTCTCGCAAGACGCATGATAAGAAGCCGGCAAATGCCGGCTTTTTTAATGGCTATCGTTTTTTCTTATGGGTGGCGCGCAATGAGTAACCTTTTACCCGAGCAGTACGCCAATACGGCACTCCCCACCCTTCCCGGCCAGCCGGATAATCCCGGCGTCTGGCCGTCACCCGAGCTGACCTGTCCGGGTATCAAAGCGCATATCGACACGTTCCAGCGCTGGCTGGGCGACGCCTTTGACAGTGGGATCTCCGCCGAAGCGCTTATCGAAGCGCGTACCGAGTTTATTGACCAGCTGCTGCAGCGGCTATGGATTGATTACGGCTTTGCTCAGCTAGGCGACGTGGCGCTGGTCGCCGTCGGCGGCTATGGCCGCGGCGAACTGCATCCCCTCTCGGATATTGATCTGCTGATCCTTAGCCGTAAAAAGCTGCCGGATGAACAGTCGCAAAAAATTGGCGAGCTGCTGACCTTACTGTGGGATGTGAAGCTCGAGGTCGGCCACAGCGTGCGCACACTTGAAGAGTGTCTGCTGGAGGGCTTATCCGATCTGACGGTCGCTACCAACCTGATTGAATCACGTCTGCTGATTGGCGACGTGGCCCTGTTACTGGAGCTGCAAAAACACATCTTCAGCGACGGGTTCTGGCCTTCGGAGAAGTTTTTCGCCGCCAAGGTCGAAGAACAACAAACCCGCCACCAGCGCTATCACGGCACCAGCTATAACCTGGAGCCCGACATCAAAAGCAGCCCTGGTGGCCTGCGCGACATCCATACCCTGCAATGGGTGGCCCGCCGCCATTTTGGCGCCACCTCGCTGGATGAGATGGTCGGCTTTGGTTTTCTGACAGAAGCCGAACGAACCGAGTTAAATGAGTGCTTACACCTGCTGTGGCGCATCCGTTTTGCCCTGCATCTCGAAGTGACGCGCTACGACAACCGCCTGCTGTTCGATCGTCAGCTCAGCGTCGCCCAGCGTCTGCACTACCGCGGCGAAGGCAACGAACCGGTTGAGCAGATGATGAAAGACTTCTTTCGCGTCACTCGCCGGGTGGGTGAACTGAATCAGATGCTGTTGCAGCTGTTCGATGAGGCGATTCTGGCCCTGACGGCTGATGAAAAACCGCGCCCGATCGATGACGAATTTCAGCTGCGCGGCACCCTGATCGACCTGCGTGACGAGACGCTGTTCATCCGCAAGCCGGAAGCGATCCTGCGGATGTTCTACGCCATGGTGCGTAACAGCACCATCACCGGGATCTACTCCACGACATTGCGCCACCTGCGCCATGCTCGTCGCCATTTGACTCAGCCGTTATGCTATATCCCGGAAGCACGCTCGCTGTTTTTGAGCATGCTGCGCCACCCTGGTGCGGTCAGCCGCGGGTTACTGCCGATGCACCGTCACAGCGTGCTCTGGGCCTATATGCCCCAGTGGTCGCACATTGTCGGCCAGATGCAGTTTGACCTGTTCCATGCCTATACCGTCGATGAACATACCATCCGCGTCATGCTGAAGCTGGAGAGCTTCGCCAAAGAGGAGACGCGCAGCCGCCATCCGCTCTGCGTAGAGCTGTGGCCGCGCCTCACCAACCCGGAGCTGATCCTGATTGCCGCCCTGTTTCACGATATCGCTAAAGGCCGCGGGGGCGATCACTCGGTGCTGGGCGCAGAGGACATACTGAAATTTGCAGAGCTTCACGGGCTCAACTCGCGTGAAACCCAGCTGGTTGCGTGGCTGGTGCGCCACCACCTGCTGATGTCGGTCACGGCGCAGCGTCGTGACATTCAGGATCCCGAGGTCATCAAACAGTTCGCCGAAGCTGTCCAGACGGAGAATCGCCTGCGTTTTCTGGTTTGCCTGACGGTTGCGGACATCTGCGCGACCAACGAAACGCTGTGGAACAGCTGGAAGCAGAGCCTGCTGCGTGAGCTCTACTTTGCCACCGAGAAGCAGTTACGTCGCGGCATGGAGAATACGCCGGACATGCGCGAGCGCGTACGTCACCATCAGATGCAGGCCCTGGCGCTGTTGCGGATGGAAAATATCAACGAGGAGGCGCTGCATCTGATCTGGGCCCGCTGTCGCGCCAACTATTTTGTGCGCCACAGCGCTAACCAGTTGGCCTGGCACGCCCGTCATCTGCTGCAGCACGATCTGAGCAAGCCGCTGATCCTGCTCAGCCCGCAGGCAACGCGCGGCGGAACAGAGATCTTTATCTGGAGCCCTGACCGGCCTTATCTTTTCGCTGCGGTATGCGCTGAACTCGACAGGCGTAATCTCAGTGTTCATGACGCCCAGATCTTCACCACCCGCGACGGGATGGCGATGGACTCCTTTATTGTACTGGAACCGGACGGCAGCCCACTGTCAGCCGATCGTCACGAGCCGATTCGCTACGGGCTGGAGCAGGCGATCACTCAGCACAGCTGGCAGCCACCACAGCCGCGACGCCAACCAGCCAAATTGCGCCATTTCACCGTCGATACCGAGGTCAATTTCCTACCCACGCACACTGACCGAAAATCGTTCCTGGAGCTGATCGCCCTCGACCAGCCGGGTCTGCTGGCGCGGGTCGGGCAGGTTTTTGCCGATCTCGGAATTTCGCTGCATGGCGCCAGAATTACAACCATTGGCGAGCGAGTAGAAGATTTATTTATAATCGCCACAGCCGACCGCCGTGGCCTTAATAATGCGCTGCAGCTGGAAGTGCAACAACGGTTGACAGCAGCCCTCAATCCAAACGATAAAGGGTAGTGTTTTTTTTAATTGGAAAGAGTTTAACAATGCAGCAGTTACAGAACGTTATTGATTCCGCTTTTGAGCGTCGCGCCGAGATTACCCCGGCGAATGTGGATACCGTGACCCGTGAAGCGGTTAACCAGGTTATTTCTCTGCTGGATTCCGGCGCGCTGCGTGTAGCCGAAAAGATCGACGGTCAGTGGGTAACCCATCAGTGGCTGAAGAAAGCGGTACTGCTCTCTTTCCGTATTAACGATAACCAGGTTATCGACGGTGCGGAAAGCCGCTACTTCGATAAAGTGCCAATGAAATTCGCTAATTACGACGAAGCGCGTTTCCAGAAAGAAGGTTTCCGCGTGGTTCCACCGGCAGCCGTTCGTCAGGGTGCGTTTATCGCGCGTAACACCGTGCTGATGCCGTCCTACGTGAACATCGGCGCTTACGTTGACGAAGGCACCATGGTAGATACCTGGGCGACCGTTGGTTCTTGCGCGCAGATCGGTAAAAACGTCCATCTCTCCGGCGGCGTTGGCATCGGTGGCGTTCTGGAGCCGCTGCAGGCGAACCCAACCATCATCGAAGATAACTGCTTCATTGGCGCACGTTCCGAAGTGGTGGAAGGCGTGATCGTTGAAGAAGGCTCAGTGATCTCGATGGGTGTTTACATCGGCCAGAGCACTCGCATTTACGATCGCGAAACCGGTGAAGTGCATTATGGCCGTGTACCGGCAGGTTCCGTGGTGGTCTCCGGCAACCTGCCATCGAAAGATGGCAAATACAGCCTGTACTGCGCGGTTATCGTCAAGAAAGTGGACGCAAAAACCCGCGGTAAAGTGGGCATCAACGAACTGCTGCGCACCATCGATTAATCGGTTATAACAAAAAGCGGGGGCAACCCCGCTTTTTTTGTATCTGAGGGTGGCGAAAGTAGATTTTTTCGTGAATTATTCATGGGTTATGTTGAGATCAAGGGTACCGCTATGTACGATAATCTGAAAAGTCTGGGCATTACTAATCCTGATGAAATTGACCGTTACAGCCTCCGTCAGGAAGCCAATAACGATATCCTGAAAATCTATTTCCACAAGGATAAAGGCGAATTTTTCGCCAAGAGCGTAAAGTTTAAATACCCGCGCCAGCGTAAAACTGTCGTCGCCGATGGCGTCGGTCAGGGTTACAAAGAAGTGCAGGAAATCAGCCCCAATCTGCGCTACGTGATTGATGAACTGGATCAGATTTGTCAGCGCGATCGCACAGAGGTTGATCTTAAGCGTAAGATCCTTGATGACCTGCGTCATCTGGAAAGCGTCGTTACCCACAAGATCAGTGAAATTGAAGCCGATCTTGAGAAGTTGACCCGTAATAAATAAGTCGCGACTTCGGCCTTCTCGCGCAAGGAGAGGGTGTAAACACTAAAAACGGTAACCCAGGTTACCGTTTTGTTTTACCTACCGCTGTTCGTCTAACTGCAACGCGACATACAGCAATAGCCTGTCGTCGAAATTCCCCAGATCCAGCCCCGTCAATTCCGAAATGCGGTTCAGGCGATATTCCAGCGTATTGCGATGAATAAACAGCGCCTTCGAAGTCGCCAGCGGCTGCACGTTGTGGCGAAACCAGGCCTGCAGTGTACGACGCAACAGCCCGTTGTTATCCATCGCTTTCAGGCGCACCAGCGGGCGCGCCAGCTCATTGGCCTGCCAGCCGCCGCGCAGGCTGTCGAGCAGCACCGGCAGCATCAAATCCTGATAAAAATAGCTGCGGTTCTCGGGCATACGCTGCTTGCCGACCATCATGGTGGTGCGGGCGGTACGCCACGAACGCGCGATGCTCCCCGGGCCGGTAAAATAGTTACCTAATGCCACCCGAAAGCGCAGTTGCCCGTTCTCTTTCATTCGCGCAATCAGCTGTTCGACCCGACGCCGATGATCTTCTGCATCCCAGCGTCCAAACGGGTTCAACGCCGGTTTCAGTACTACCATTTCGGTGAGTGAGACGATTGCCACCAGGTTGTTACGCTCCGGCGTGGCCAACGCATTCTGCAGCTGCTGCAGCTCGACCATGGCACTGTCGACGCCCAGCTGTCCGCTGTCGACCTCAATGACCGCCACCACGCGGGGCTGATTAAGGTCAATGCCCAGACGCTGCGCCCATTCAGTCAGCGCGGGAGTATGTTCTTCTGCCTGAATCAGGTTCATCACCAGCTCTTCACGCAGGCGGCTGTCCTGCGCCAGCAGGTGCATCAGCCGAGATTGTTCCAGCATCATCTCGGCGGTCATGCACACCAGCTCACCGTATTTGCGCAGTGATTCCGGCTCGCCGGTCAGGCCGATCACTCCGACAATTTCGCCTTCCAGACGCAGCGGCAGGTTAATCCCCTGACGCACGCCGTGCAGATGCCGCGCCACCGCATCGTCGATGTCTACCACCCGCCCCTGAGAGAGCACCAGCAGCGCACCTTCGTGCAATTCCCCAATACGCTCGCGATCACCGCTGCCAATGATCCGCCCACGTGCATCCATTACGTTGATATTGGTATCGATGATGCGCATCGTTCGCGCCACGATATCCTGCGCCATTTTGGTATCAAGATGCCAGCCAGCCATATCGCCCTCCTCTGAGCAGAGCTCAAGCATAAGGAAGAATAGTCAACGCTGCATTGTGCGAATGCACAAACTGACGGGGAGAAGTATGGACTTGTGGAAGGGTTCACAGAATAGGAAAAAGCCCCTGCTTCCTGGCGGAAACAGGGGCTGAACAGATTACTGCATCAGCAGATAGAGCGAGGTATCGCCACGCTGAATATTCAGCGCCAGCACCGTCGGTTTGCTGTCGAGGATCTTACGCAGTTCAGCAATGTTTTTAATCGGCTGCTGGTTAGCACCAATAATCACATCGCCTTTCTTCAAGCCGATACGGGCAGCCGGGGTGTTAGCTTTTACGTTATTCACCGCCACGCCTTTGTCCTGGCCTTTGTTGCTCATATCCGCGCCTTCGATCCCCTGGAAGATGGTGCTGGAATCAACCTGATTCTGGCTGCTCTGCTGCAGTTCAAGGTTCACGGTAACCGGCTTACCTTCACGCAGCAGGCCCAGCGTCACTTTGCTGCCGACCGGCATCGAGCCTACTTCCGCACGTAGCGCCGCAAAGCTGCTGACCGGCTTGCCGTTCAGGGTGGTGATCACGTCACCGGCCTTGATCCCCGCTTTCGCCGCCGAAGAGTTTGGCATCACCTGGCTGACAAAGGCACCACGCTGGGCATCCACCTTCATCGCTTTCGCCAGCTCGGAGTTCAGCTCGGTGCCGAGAATACCCAGCTCACCGCGTTTCACCTGACCAAACTCAACCATCTGCGCGGTCAGGTTTTTCACCATATTGCTCGGGATAGCAAAACCGATCCCGATATTGCCGCCGTCCGGGGCAAGAATCGCGGTATTAATCCCGATCAGCTCCCCGTTCAGGTTGACCAGTGCACCACCGGAGTTACCCCGGTTGATGGCGGCATCGGTCTGGATAAAGTTCTCGTAGTTTTCCGCATTCAGGCCGCTACGGCCCAGCGCGGAAACAATCCCGGAGGTAACCGTCTCGCCCAGGCCGAACGGGTTACCGATCGCCACGGTATAATCCCCCACGCGCAGGGCGTCGGAGTCAGCCAGCTTAATCGCCGTCAGGTTTTTCGGATCCTGAATCTGGATCAGCGCAATATCAGAGCGCGGATCTTTACCCACCATTTTGGCGTCAAGCTTACGCCCATCGCTCAGCTGCACTTTGATGCTGCTGGCGTTGTCCACCACGTGGTTGTTGGTGACGACATAGCCCTTAGCGGCGTCGATGATAACACCCGAGCCCAGCGCCATAAATTTCTGCTGCTGGCCGCCGCCGTTGGCGCCTTCATCCCCTGCTCCACCACCCTGACAGAACGGCGAGCTCTGGAAAGGCGAACCCTCCTGGCAGAACGGCGAATTATCGCCGAAGAACTGCTGGAAGTTACGCGGCATGCGCGGCGTATTGACGGTGGTACTGCCTTCCACGTTGATACTGACGACCGACGGCATGACTTTTTCTAACATCGGTGCCAGGCTGGGCATCTGCTGCGCGCTGCTCGCCGAAGACGCGGTCTCGGCTGCGATAGCAGACAGAGGAGACAGCGCTAAACCTAAACTTAAAGCCAGTGCACTCATTGCTAATGTGGTTTTTTTCATGTTTCTTAATCTCGATTTACAGGTCACGCACAATTGCTGTGTATATCAGATTCATTTCTTTGCACGAAGTTCCGGTATTAAGTTTCTGGAAAAAGTAAAAATTTATTGTTCGTCTTTACAAAACTCCGCCTTATTCCACCGCCATCAGTTTGCGGTATTCATCCCATGCATACAAATCGGTCATCCCGCTGATATAGTCCTGGATCAGACGACAGCGATAATAAAACTCAAGCACGGGCCAGTCAGGCTGCTGCCGGTCAAATTTGCTGACCGCTTCCACGTAGGCCAGACGATGGCGGGGAGAAAGTTTATGAAATAAGCGCGATTCAATCGGCAAGCGACGCACCCGCTCCTTTTCCACCAGCTCGCTAAAGGCCTCGACGGATAATTGTAGCAGCGGACTGTAGATGTCGAGCAAGCCGCTGATGACGCGATATCCCTGTAATTCAAGCTGCTCAACCTCCGGATGACTGAAGACATGGCGCACAGCGACATTTTTATACAGTTCAAGAAGTTGGCTGTAGCTGCTGTCGTCCTCAAGCAGCGCATGGTTAAATTCGCCCTGATAAATCTGCGCCATATTGTCAATAAAACGCTCAGCGGCGTAAGGCACCAGCTTATTTAAAGTATTCACGCGTAAATACATAAAGAACTGATCTTCCGTACTGCGACTCAGGGTATTGGAACGTGATTTTTCCCAGGCATTTTCGACCACCTGCGAGAACAGCGAGCCTTTCTTATGCGTTCCCCAGGCATCATAAAGGTGCTGATAAAGTTCCTCGACGCTGAATATTCTTTTCTCGACGGCGTCCTCCAGATCGGCTACGCAATAGGAAATGTCGTCCGCTGCTTCCATAATCCAGGTCAATGGAAAACGACCATGGGGCGTCAGGGAGAGTTCTTGACGCAGCCTGTCGATATAACTCTCTTCAGAGAAATAATAGCCGGGTTTTTTCATCAAATAATTATGCGTGGCGGGCGGTTCACCTTGCCACCATGCGGGACGGGTATATTTGAGGATGCAGCCCACCTGCGCCCAGGTAAGGTTCATGCGCATCAGCGAATGCACCAGACGGATGCCCTGGGCATTGCCTTCAAAGTGGCACAGATCCTGACGGACTTTGCGACGCAGATCGTTCAGCCCCTCTTCTCCTTCGCGCAGGCGCAAAGCCGGGATCGCACAGCGATCGCTACTCAGCGGCTGGCTGGCGGCATCCGAGGGAAACAGGCGCTGACGGAACCAGTCGTTGATCGCCGCTTCGCCAAAATGACCGAAGGGCGGGTTGCCAATGTCGTGCATCAGGCACGCCATCTCAACGATGCTTTCAAACGGCCCGGTCAGTTCTCCCAGCCCGTAGGGTTCCAGCAGACGCTGCTCTTTCAGGCGGCTCAAAATCTCTTTCGCGATATAGCGTCCCACCTGCTGCACTTCCAGCGAGTGGGTCAGGCGCGTGCGTACCGCGGCGTTACGTTCGAGGGGAAAGACCTGGGTTTTTTGCTGTAGACGACGGATCGCCGGGGAGTTGACGATACGTCCGCGGTCGCTTTCGAAGATCCTCAGGATCTCATGCTCGCTCTTATCCCCTTGTGGGGAGCGATAGCGACGGTGCCAGTTAATCTTGGTGCGAAAATCAATCTGTATCATGTGCTCTCCCGCGCGGAAAATACGATTCCCCTAAAGCGCATGATAGACTATGCCTTCAAACATGGCACATCGCGAGTAAATCTATGAAAATCGGTATTATTGGAGCAATGGAAGAAGAAGTTACGCTGCTGCGTGACAAAATCGAAAACCGTCAGACCCTCTCTCTGGGCGGCTGTGAGATTTACACCGGCCTGCTGAACGGAACTGAAGTTGCTCTGCTGAGATCCGGTATCGGTAAAGTCTCTGCCGCACTGGGCGCCACGCTGCTGCTGGAGCGCTGCAAGCCGGACGTGATCGTCAATACCGGCTCTGCGGGTGGCCTGGCGCCAACGCTGAAAGTGGGCGATATCGTGGTGTCTGACGAAGCACGCTATCACGATGCCGACGTCACCGCGTTCGGTTACGAGCTGGGCCAGCTTCCGGGCTGTCCGGCAGGCTTTAAAGCCGATGACCAGCTGATTGCCGCCGCTGAAAGCTGCATCACAGAGCTGAACCTCAACGCCGTGCGCGGCCTGATTGTCAGCGGCGATGCGTTTATCAACGGTTCCGAAAACCTGGCGAAAATCCGTCAAAACTTCCCTCAGGCCGTTGCCGTTGAAATGGAAGCCACCGCCATTGCCCATGTTTGCCACAACTTTAAGGTGCCGTTTGTGGTGGTTCGCGCCATCTCCGACGTGGCCGATCAGCAGTCTCACCTGAGCTTCGACGAGTTCCTCGTGGTTGCGGCCAAACAGTCCAGCCTGATGGTTGAGACACTGGTACAGAAACTGGCGCGTGGCTAAGCCCCTTTTCAGGGCGCTTATTGCGCTGTTTCTACTGACACCGGCGTGGCTTCTGGCCGCGCCGCGTGTTATCTCCCTCTCCCCTGCCAATACCGAACTGGCCTTTGCCGCCGGAATCACCCCTGTTGGCGTCAGCAGCTTTTCCGATTACCCTCCCGAAGCAGAGCACATCGAGCAGGTGGCAAGCTGGCAGGGTATGAACATCGAACGGATAGTAGCCCTGAAACCCGATCTGGTGCTGGCCTGGCGCGGCGGCAATGCGGAACGTCAGGTGAATCAGCTTTCATCGCTCGGCATAAAAGTACTCTGGATTGACGCCACCCGCGTCGAACAGGTCGCGCAAGCCCTGCGCGATCTCGCCCCCTGGAGCCCGACCCCTGAAAAGGCCCGGCTGGCCGCGCAGCAGCTGCTTGATGAGTTTACGGCCCTTAAAGCCCACTACGGCGCACAGCCGAAAAAGCGCGTCTTCCTGCAGTTTGGCGAGCTCCCCTTATTCACTACCAGCCAGGGATCGCTGCAGCACCAGGTACTGGAAGTCTGTGGCGGAGAAAATATCTTTGCCGCCAGCCGCGTCCCCTGGCCGCAGGTAAGCCGCGAACAGGTACTGGCGCGCCAGCCGCAGGCCATCGTCGTGGCCGGTTCTGCGGGCGACATTCCTCGAATCGAACGGTACTGGCAAAGTCAGTTAAAAATACCGGTGATTGCCCTTAAGAGTGACTGGTTTGAACGCGCAAGCCCGCGTATTATCCTCGCCGCAAAACAACTCTGCTCTGCGCTGTCGCAGAGCCACTAATTTCTCGAGGATTACGATGCTCGTTTATTGGCTGGATATTCTTGGCACAGCCGTTTTTGCCATTTCCGGCGTTTTGCTGGCCGGTAAATTACGCATGGATCCCTTTGGGGTGCTGGTACTGGGCGTGGTGACGGCCGTAGGGGGCGGGACCATCCGCGATATGGCGCTCGACCACGGTCCGGTATTTTGGGTCAGGGATCCCACCGATCTGGTGGTGGCGATGGTGACCTGCCTGCTGACCATTGTGCTGGTACGTCAGCCGCGTCGCCTGCCAAAATGGGTCCTGCCAGTATTGGATGCGGTCGGCCTGGCGGTGTTTGTCGGAATTGGCGTCAACAAAGCCTTTATGGCCGGTACCGGACCGATGGTGGCTATCTGTATGGGCGTGCTGACCGGCGTGGGCGGCGGCATTATCCGCGATATTCTGGCGCGTGAAGTGCCGATGATCCTGCGAACGGAAATCTACGCAACGGCCTGCATTATTGGCGGGATAGTCCACGCTACGGCGTTCTACACTTTTGGCATTGAGCTCGAAACGGCGGCGATGATCGGGATGGTGGTGACGCTGGGGATTCGACTGGCGGCAATCCGCTGGCACTTAAAGCTGCCGACGTTTGCGCTGGATGAGAACGGCCGGTAATAAAGCAAAACGGTAACCTTAGAGTTACCGTTTTTAGTTTCAGCTCCCTCTCTTCTTAGGAGAGGGCTGGGGCAAGGGCACCCAGACCGCATCTTTAGATGCTGAACGACGAACCACACCCACAGGTGCTGGTCGCGTTCGGGTTGGTCACCACAAAGCGGGAACCTTCCAGCCCTTCGGTATAATCGACAGCCCCACCCACCAGATATTGCAGACTCATCGGGTCAACAACCAGTGAAACGCCCTGCTTCTCAATGGTCATATCACCGTCGTTAATCTGATCGTCAAAGGTGAAACCATACTGGAAGCCGCTGCAGCCGCCGCCAGTAATATACACGCGCAGTTTCAGATCCGGATTGTCTTCGTCGGCAATCAGGGTTTTCACTTTACTGGCTGCTGCTTCTGTAAACTGCAACGGCAGCGCTACGTCATCACTCATCTTATGCTCCCATGAATACTACCAGTGGGCAAAAATCACCCAATGCTTATTGTCATTATCTAATACCCTGGTAATCCAATCAAGTATTCTGCTTCGCCAGGGTGCGGGCAAGGATCGTGGAGTATAGCGGTTTTCCACCCAGGAATTGGGCTAATAGTGTCGCGCCAAGGCAAGTAATGATCATTGGCAAAATGAGCTGATAATTATCGGTCATTTCCAGTACCAGCACGATGCCAGTTAACGGCGCACGCAACGACGCCGCCAGCAGCGCCCCCATCCCGGCAATGGCAAAGGTGCCTGCATCAAGGTGATAGGCCGGAAAACCCACCGTAGCCGCCATACCAAAGGCCGACCCCAGCAAAGTGCCTAACGCCAGCATCGGGGCAAAGATCCCGCCCGGCGCACCGGAAGAAAAGCACAGCAGCGTTGTCGCCACCCGGACGATAAACAGCACCAGCAGCAGGCTCACGCTAAAATTCCCGGCCGTAGCGATCGGGATAAGATTAAACCCGCCGCCTGCGGCCTCGGGCAGGATCATCCCCAGCACGCCACACATGCCGCCCAGTAGCCCGCCGACCAGCACCCATTTTGTCGTATTCCCACCATGAATGCGCTGAAACAGATCCTGAGTCCGCAGTATAAGGGTGTTAAACAGCGGCCCCACTACGCCAAAAATCATGCCGAGGATCAGATACAGCCAGAGGGTGTTTACCGGGGCATTGCTGAGCTTACCGACCTCGATCACCGCCGCTTCGCCATTGAACAGGCGGAAAACGATGCTCGACATGATAACGCCCGTAAATACCGCTTTAATCGAGATCAGACTATAGCGAAACTGCGCGCGCATCTCTTCGATGATAAACAGGATCCCCGCCAGCGGGGCGTTAAAGGCGGCGGACAGCCCCGCCGCGGCCCCCGTGGCCAGCAGGGTATGCCGGGCTTCGGCGCTGCGCATACGAAACAGATCCCCCACCATGCGCCCAATATTACCGCCGATCTGTACCGTCGGCCCTTCACGGCCCAGCACCATGCCCGCGCCGAGCGTGCCCATCCCACCAATGAATTTCACCGGCAGCACCCGCCACCAGCGCACCGGCCGCAGCTCTTCCAGCGCACCTTCAATCTCAGGAATACCCGACCCGCCCGCCTCCGGGGCATATTTACGCACCAGAAAGTAGCCCACCATCGCCAGCAGGGCAGACAGTAAAAAGGCCATCGGCCAGACCAGCAGCGGACGATCCGCCCAGCCCGCCAGCGTGCCGACACGCCAGTACAGCACCGCATTGACGGCTTTTTCAAAAGCCACGCCAACCAACCCTGCGAGCGTGCCGACCAGCGCGGCCATCAGCAAAATGGCCAGCGGTGTTTTATCCCGGTTCAGCAGACGGCGGATCCTGACTCTGCGCCAGAGCCGCGCATGTTGCTGCATTTCATAAGAGGGAGCGTCAGTTTTCATCAGATAATCAATTATGAGTATGTCAGGGAAAGGACGGCATTTTAAAGGCCATCGCCGCCCGCGTCGCAACAATTTAATTAATGAATAGTAGGTTTAAAGTGCGCAAAGGTGCATAACCCGGCGCGAATCACTTAGAATAGCGAGCTACATTCTTTTCCCGAAACCAGGAACGACGCCATGAGCAAGTCTGAAACTCTTTACAGCGCGGCCCGCGAACTTATCCCTGGCGGTGTGAACTCCCCCGTACGTGCTTTTACCGGCGTGGGCGGTACACCGCTGTTTATCGAACGTGCCGATGGCGCGTACCTGTACGATGTGGATGGCAAAGCCTATATCGACTACGTCGGCTCCTGGGGCCCGATGGTGCTTGGCCATAACCACCCGAGTATCCGCAATGCGGTGATTGAAGCAGCCCAGCGCGGCCTGAGCTTCGGCGCGCCAACCGAGATGGAAGTGAAAATGGCCGCGCTGGTGACCGAACTGGTGCCGACCATGGATATGGTGCGCATGGTGAACTCCGGTACCGAAGCGACCATGAGCGCCATCCGTCTTGCCCGTGGCTTTACCGGTCGCGATAAAATCATCAAGTTCGAAGGCTGCTACCACGGCCACGCCGACTGCCTGCTGGTGAAAGCCGGCTCGGGTGCGCTGACCCTCGGCCAGCCGAACTCCCCGGGCGTACCGGCAGACTTCGCGAAGCATACCCTGACCTGTACCTATAACGATCTGGACTCCGTGCGCGCCGCTTTCGAGCAGTATCCGCAGGAGATCGCTTGCATTATCGTTGAGCCGGTGGCGGGCAACATGAACTGCATCCCGCCGCAGCCGGGCTTCCTGCAGGGTCTGCGTGCCCTGTGCGACGAGTTTAATGCGCTGCTGATTATCGACGAAGTGATGACAGGTTTCCGCGTCGCACTGGCGGGTGCGCAGGCGTATTACGACGTGGTGCCGGATCTGACCTGCCTTGGCAAAATCATCGGCGGCGGTATGCCGGTAGGCGCGTTTGGCGGGCGTAAAGAGGTGATGGATGCGCTGGCCCCAACCGGTCCGGTGTATCAGGCGGGTACGCTGTCGGGTAACCCGATTGCCATGGCCGCCGGGTTTGCCTGCTTGAACGAAGTGGCGCAGCCGGGTATTCATACCACCTTGACTGAGCGTACTACCCAACTGGCCAACGGTCTGCTGGAGGCTGCAGAAGATACCGGTATTCCGCTGGTGGTAAACCACGTTGGCGGCATGTTCGGCATCTTCTTCACTGAAGCCAAAACCGTGACCAGCTATCAGGATGTAGTGAAGTGCGACGTTGAGCGCTTCAAGCGCTTCTTCCACCTGATGCTGGAAGAGGGTGTCTATCTGGCACCGTCGGCGTTCGAGGCAGGCTTTATGTCGGTCGCGCACAGCGAAGAGGATATCAACACTACTCTCGACGCGGCGCGTAAGGTGTTTGCCAAGCTCTGATAACGTTGTTTGCCGGGTGCGGCATGATGCCCTCACCCCAGCCCTCTCCCACAGGGAGAGGGAGAAAACACTAAAAACGGCAACCAGATGGTTGCCGTTTTGCATTTGTTACCGGCTCTGCTTACGCAGCAGATAGATAAAGTACGGCGCACCGATAAAGGTCGACAGCAGCCCTGCCGGGATCTGATACGGGAACAGCACCATCCGTCCGCACCAGTCGGCAAACACCAGCAGTATTCCCCCGGTTAACGCCGACATCACCATGTGCGGCATCGTCCGACGAAAACCCATCATCCGCGCAATATGTGGCGCCATCAGGCCGATAAAGCTCAGCGGGCCAATGGTCAGGGTGGCGGTCGCGGTCAGACAGGCCGCCAGCAGCAGCAGGCCGATACGCGAGGTGCTCAGCGCCATCCCCACCGAACGGGCTGTATCGCCCCCCAGCGGCAGCACCGTTAACCAGCGACGGCACAGGGGAACAATCGCCAGCAGGACGATCATCGCGATGCCGGTGCGCACTACCTGCTCGGTGGTGGCGTTATAGGTTGAACCGGAAATCCAGGTCAGAATCTGCGCCATCCGCGGATCGCCGCTGGCCTGCAGCATCATCAACAGCATGGTGAAGGCGGTACTTAACGCCATCCCCGCCAGCAACATCCGATGTGGCGAGAATCCACCGCGCCCGGCAGCAATCATGATGATCAGCAGCGTCACCGCCGCGCCGATACTGCCCGCTGGCATCAGCCAGCCGAAGGCATTCCCCGGCACAAAGAACAGCATCAGCACCACGCCAAACGCCGCACCGGAGCTGATCCCCAGCACTTCCGGGCTCGCCATTGGGTTGCCGGTCAGGCGCTGAATAATGCACCCCGCCACTGCCAGCATCACCCCGGCGATCAGCGCGGCAAAAATACGCGGCGCGCGCCACGGCATCAGCTCGTCGAGCATCGTCCCGCTCGCCCAGTGCCAGCCCTGCGCATCGCGACCAAACGTCAGCGCGGCTATCACCGCCAGCAACAGTACCGCACCGCCCGCCAGCGCATACCCGAGGACATGCTGACGCTCCGCACTCACTTTATCCCCGCCGTTCATGGCCGGGGTATTCATGCTGCGCAGGCGCGGCAGCAGCCACAGCAGCAGCGGTGCACCAATCAGTGCCGTTACTGAACCGGTCGAGACTTCCATCCACACCCGCATCAGCCAGAGGATCACCTGATCGGAGAGCCAGAGGATCAGCGCCCCAATCAGCGGGGCCAGGATCAGGCGGGATAGCAAGCGTCGTGCGCCGAGCATTTTTGCCAGCAGTGGCGCAAACAGGCCGATAAAACCAATAATGCCGACCGCATTGACCAGCAGGGCGCTGATGACAATCGCCAGCGTTAACGCCGCCAGCCGCGCCAGCGACAGCGCCAGCCCGAGGTTGCGCGCCACGCCGTCATCCAGCCCCATTAAGGTCAGCGGGCGCAGCAGCAGCAGGGTCAGCAGCACGCCACCAAGTAGCTGTGGCCACAGGCGCTGAACGATACTCCAGTCGGTCTGCGTCAGCGTCCCGGTGCTCCACAGGAACATGCTCTGGAGCTGATCGTGATGGAAGATGACCAACAGCTGATTGACCGCGCCGCAGTACAGGCTCACCACCAGCCCCGCGAGGATCAGCGTCACCGGCGACAGGCGCTTGCCCCACGCCACGCCAAACACAATTGCCCCCACCACGCAGGCCCCCACCAACGCCGCAAACTGCGGTGCCAGCGCGCCCGGCAGCGACCACAGGGTGATGATGGTCATCCCCAGTTGAGCCCCGGTTGCCACGCCAAGGGTGGTCGGCTCCGCCAGCGGATTACGCAGCACCTGCTGGAAAAGCACCCCCACCAGCCCAAGGCCTGCCCCCACCAGCAGCGAGATCGCCAGTCGTGGCATCAGGCTGTAGTGGAACAGCATCTGCTGAATATTGTCGATATCAGGGGCAACTAACGCGCTGCTCCACTGCGCGCGCGGCAGGGCCAGATTGAGATTAGACCAGGTCAAACCCAGCGCCAGAACCAACAGCGCGGCCATTAGCAGCGCCGGGAACAGGGCTATCCGTGATTTCATGCCTGACCTCCCAGCGCATTATCCAGCACGCGGGCAAAGTGCATCGCCGACAGCGTTGCCCCGTAGAACCACACCGCAGGCACGCGCTTCACGCGCTGCTGGCGAACAAACGGCATCGCCTGCCACAGCGGCGTCGCCATTAAGGCCTGCATTTCACGCTCGTTGCCGTGGTCGAAACAGAGCACGTCCACATCGCGGAACATGGCCAGGCGATCGATCCCCACTGCGGTACTGCCCCAGAAGGTCATCTCCCCTTCCCAGGCGTTTTTAATGCCATAGCGATCCAGCACTTCCTGGAACAGGCAGTTATTGCCAAACACCAGCATATGACGCGCGTCGAGCAGAGTGACCATCAGCAGCGGGCGATCGCCCCGGCCTGCAAAACGCGGCTTGAAGCTGTCAATCACACTGTCGAAATGATCGAGATGCGAGCGGGCGGCCGCGTCCATATTCAACAGTTGCGCCATCTCGGTTAAGGATTTGCGGGCATTAGCCAGCGGTTTTTTTCCGTCGCTAAAGGCGAACCCACGCCCCGGTGCAATCCGCGCCAGCTTCTCTTCCGACGGGCCATAGCCCGCCGACCATACGAGGTAAGAGGGTTTCATCTGGGTCAGCAGTTCGAGATTGGGTTCGGTACGCAGGCCGATATCGATAACCGACGCGGGCAGACGAGGTTCGTTCACCCACAGGGTGTAGTTGGGAATATCGGCCACGCCGTAGGGGGTGACGCCGAGCGCCAGCAGCAGTTCAACCGGCAGCCACTCGAGGGCCACAATACGATGCGGATCGATGGCGGCGGCATGCGCCGTGCCCATTTTCCACAGCAGCGGCGAAAGCGCCATAGCCGTCAACAGCCGACGGCGGCTAATCAGTAAATCAGACATCAATAGACAAAGCTCACCGGCGCCGCACCGGCCGGATGCGGCAGAATTCCCATCGGAATTCCGTAAATGTGTTCCAGCGTGTCACTGCGCATCAGCTCAGCAGGCGTGCCCTGGGCTATCATATCGCCGCCGCGCAATGCCACCAGATAATCGCAGTAACGCGCCGCCATGTTGATATCGTGCAGCACGGCAATCACCGTTAATCCGCGCTGCTGGCTTAAGCGGTGCACCAGCGCCAGCACGTCCACCTGATGGGCAATGTCCAGCGCCGAGGTGGGTTCATCCAGCAGTAAGCAGCGGCTGTCCTGCGCCACCAGCATGGCGATCCATGCGCGCTGGCGCTCGCCGCCGGAAAGACTGTCCACCAGACGATGGGCCAACGGCTTGAGCCCCACCAGCGAAATGGCTTCTTCCACTTTCTCACGGTCGGCGACGCCAAAACGCCCTAACGCGCCATGCCAGGGATAACGCCCAATCGCCACCAGTTCCCGTACGGTCATTCCTTCCGCCTGCGGCAGCTGCTGTGGCAGATAAGCCACTTTGCGCGCAAATGCCTTGCTGTTCCAGCTCTCCAGCGGCTGTCCGTCCAGCAGAATATCCCCTTCTGACGGCGGCTGATGACGGCCGAGCATTTTCAGTAATGTGGATTTGCCGGAGCCGTTATGACCGATAAGGCCTGTGACTTTGCCTGCGGGGAAGGTCAGCGAAAGCGGATGCAGCAGCGTGCGTCCGGGAACACGAAAGGAAGTACCGTCTAGCGCAAAGGTGGTGTCAGATTGCGGTTTGTTATCCTGCATGGTGGCCAACTTAAGTAAAGGGCACGAAAAGCCGTGCCCAAAAGAGAGAATGAAGATTAGAAGCGGAAGGTCGCCGTGGCAACCACCTGGCGTTCAGCTCCCCAGAAACAGCCGTAGGTGTTGAAGCAGCTGGCAACGTATTCACGATCAAACAGGTTGTTCACATGGATCGCGACGTTAGAGCCCGCCATGCCAACACGCGCCAGATCGTAACGGACCAGTGCATCCACAACGGTGTAGCTACCCACTTTGAAGCTGTTCGCCGGATCGCCATAGCTGGAACCAGAGTAACGACCACCGGTACCCAGCGTCAGGCCAGAGAGCGCACCTTCATACAGGGTATAATCCGCCCACAGGGATGCCATATGTTCTGGAACCTGTGCCGGGGTGTTGCCTTTGTAGTTGGTATCCGTGGTGTACTCGACGTCGGTGTAGGTGTATGACCCGACCACGTTGACGCTGGCAGACAGCGCGGCTTTAGCTTCAATTTCAACACCACGGGCGCGGATCTCGCCACCCTGAACCGAGAAGAACGAGCCCGCAGGGTCGGCCATCAGGTTGTTGGTTTTGGTCAACTGATAGAGCGCCCCGGTCAACACAATCGGACGATCGTTCGGGACGTATTTCACACCCGCTTCGTACTGCTTACCTTTAGACGGTGCAAAAATATTGCCGTCAGCACCCAGGGTGGAAGCCGGTTCGAAGGATTCGCTATAGCTGAAATATGGCGTTACACCGTTATCGAACAGGTAGTTAACCCCGCCGCGCCAGGTGAACTCTTTATCATCCCGGGAATCTTCTGTCGCAAGAACACGGTTCAGAGAGTCCTGCTTCGCCCAGTCGTAACGACCGCCAAGGGTGACCAGCACTTTCTCCCACTGCATCTGATCCTGCACGTACAGGCCAGTCTGCTTCTGTTTGTTCAGCACCTGATACGCGCCTGATGGGCCTGGGTGGGCGCCAAAATCGAAGTCGCTGCGGTCCAGGTTATAGATATCGGACGGCGCAACGGAACCGGCATAACCAAACCAGGAATCGATGTCGTTACGCATACGCATAAAGTCAACGCCGGTCAGCAGCGTGTGATCGACAGAACCGATGGCAAACTTGCTCTGCAGCTGGGTATCGACGGTGAAGTTCTGCAGTTTTTCGTTATCAATCACGTACTGACGGGTCAGGGTATGATCCCACTGCGACTGAGGAACGCTGGCGCAAGGGCTGGTGGCCGGGTTGCTCGAATACATCGGATCGGAGCACATGCCGTAGCCATACACGCTGTTTTGCGAGGTTCTGTTTTCGGCGTAACGCAGGTTCTGACGCACGGTAAAGGTGTCGTTGAATTCGTGGTCGAAGCTGTAACCCACCATCTTCTCGTTACGAGAGTAGGTGTTGTTGTCTGCACCTTCGTTGAAATCCGTGGACAGACGCTTGCCGTTTGGCAGCTCGGTTACGGTGCCCTCTTTTGGCAGCCATCCGTAGTAACCGGTTTCTGGCTCGTTCTGGAAATAGGACAGGAAGGTGAAGTTAGTTTTGTCATCCGGGCGCCAGCTGAATGCCGGGGCGATGGCATAACGTTGCTCTTCTGCCCCCTTCTGCTGGGCGTTGGCGGAGCGCGCCAGGCCGGTTAAACGATAGGAGTAAACGCCATCGTCATCCAGCGCGTCGCTGAAGTCAAAGCCGGTCTGGAACAGGCTGTTGGTGCCCGCTTTAAACTGAATCTCTTTTAGCGGTTCAGTGGTTGGGCGCTTACTGACCATGTTCAGCAGGCCGCCCGGGTTGCTCTTTCCGTACAGAACGGAAACCGGACCGCGCATCACTTCAGCACGTTCCAGCATATACGGGTCAACGACCGCATCGTTATAGAAGTTACCCTGCATCTTCAGGCCGTTCAGATAGTTATTCTGACTTTGGCCGTCGGCGGCAAAGCCGCGGATGATCAGGTAATCATAGGTGTTCGATGCGCCACGGGTGCCCACGGCAACGCCTGGGGTGTAGCTGAGCGCCTCTTTTACCGATTTAGGCTGATGTAACGCCATCTCTTCGGCGGTGACAACGGAAATCGACTGCGGCACCTTTTGGATCGGGGTGTCGGTTTTGGTCGCTGTCGCCGACTGGCGTGCCGCGATGGTCGCCGCTGGACCCCAGGCACTCTCCTGAGGCGCAGGCGCTGCGGTTACGGTGATGGTTTCTTCTTTTTTAGGGGTTTCAGCAGCCTGGGCATAAGCAGACATGCCGCTAACCGCTGTGGCTACAACAACTGCGATTTTACGCAGTGAAGGATTCATTGGCTGAGCAGTTTTTGAAAGCGCCATTGGTATCTCTCTGAGCAAGAGTGAATGATAACGTAAACGAGAATTATTATTATGACCGCAGCATATTATGCGAAACATTCCCGGCATAGCAAGTGGTATGCGGCCCTACAAGAATTGAGGGTATAAGAAATAATCAATGGGCATTGAAGGGTTAATAAACAGGGATATTGCTGTTGGGGAGATGTTGGTTTGAGGTGAAGAGATTCCCTCTCCCGCAGGAGAGGGAATGATGCAGGTTAGTTACCGCCGAACATGTCCTTGATCCAGCCCGCGACACCGTCGCTGTCTTTCTTCTCATTCTGCTGCTGCGGCTGTTGTTGTTGCTGCTGCTGCGGCTGTTGAGGCTGAGAAGACTGGTCAAACGGGTTGCCCGTTGGCTGTGGCGCTGGCGCCTGACACAGGGAGTCCGGGTTCGCGGTCCAGACCGGCACACTGCGCATCCCGCCGCCACACACGAAGTTGCCCGACTCGTCCACGCCCATATCGACGATATCTTCCGGTGGTGTCAGGGTTAACGGCACCGGCGACTGGTTAGCCAGATAGCGCTGATAAATCGACATCGCCCCGCTGGCGCCGTATAGCTTCGTCGGCTGGTTGTTGTCACGACCAACCCAGGTGATCACCACTTCACGCCCGTCGATGCCCGCAAACCAGGTATCAACGTTGTTGTTGGTGGTCCCGGTTTTACCGGCCAGATGCAGACCCGGATACTTCGCGCCAAGCTGGCGACCGGTTCCGCGCTGCACCACCTGCTGCATGGTCCACAGCGTCATGTACGCGGCCTGCGCCGGGACGGCACGTTCGGCCTGCGGGAAGCTCTGGTAAAGCGCCGTGCCATCTTCGGCAATCACGGAACGCAGCGCAGAGAGCTGGGCGCGGTTACCGCCGCTGGCGATGGTCTGGAACGCCTGCGCCACTTCGATAGGCGTCAGGTTCAGGGCCCCGAGCAGCATCGCCGGTACCGGGTGCAGCTGATCTTTCGGCACGCCCAGCTTCAGCCAGGTATCCGTCACCGCTGGCAAGCCCAGCGCCATCCCGAGGTTGACCGTCGGCACGTTCATCGAACGCGTCAGGGCGTCCACAAGCATCACCTGACCGCTGTACTGTTTGTCGTCATTCTGCGGCGACCACACCTGGCCATTTGGCTGGCGCAAAGCAATCGGCGCATCGGCGATCCAGGTGTTCAGACGATACTGGTTCGGCTGGCTCAGGGCGGTGAGATAGGTCGCCGGTTTCGCCAGCGAGCCAATTGAACGGCGCGCCTGCATCGCACGGTTATAGCCCGCAAACTGAGGCTCTGCCCCGCCGACCATTGCCCGCACTTCGCCGCTGTTACGATCGACTACCACCATCGCGGTTTCCAGATCGCTCAGCTTGCGCTGTTTTTTCAGCGCCGGGATACCTTCTACCGCCGCCTTCTCTGCAGCATCCTGCGCCACAGAGTCGAAGGTGGTGAAGATCTTCACGCCGGAGAGATCTTTAACCTTATCGCCAAGCTTGGTCTGCAGCTCCTGACGCACCATCTGCATAAAGGCAGGCTGCGGGGAGATTACGCCGCCGCGGGGCTGGACGCCTAACGGACGCGCGCTGAGCATGTCGTACAGCTCCTGGTCGATCACCTGCTGCTGCTGCAGCAGACGCAGAACCAGGTTACGCCGCTCCAGCGCCAGCTTAGGGTTACGCCACGGGTTGTAGATCGACGCACCCTTCACCATGCCCACCAGCAGCGCCTGCTGGTCGAGGCTTAGCTCTTCCACCGGACGGCCAAAGTAGTACAGGCTCGCCAGCGGGAAGCCGCGAATTTCATTGTCGCCACTCTGACCGAGATAAACCTCGTTCATGTACAGCTCAAGAATGCGATCTTTGCTGTAACGGGCGTCCATCAGCACCGCCATGTACGCTTCGTTGGCTTTACGCCAGTAGGAGCGCTCGCTGGAGAGGAACAGGTTCTTCACCAGCTGCTGGGTCAGGGTACTCGCCCCCTGCACCGTCCGCCCGGCGGTGACGTTTGCCAGCACTGCGCGGCCAATGGAGTACAGGCTCACGCCGTCGTGCTCGTAGAAGTGGCGGTCTTCGGTGGCCAGCAGGGTATCCACCAGCAAATCCGGGAAGCCATTACGTGCAACAAACAGGCGCTGCTCGCCGTTTGGCGAAGAGAGCATGGTGATCAAACGCGGATCGAGACGGAAGAAACCGAACTGACGGTTGTTATCCAGGTTCTCAATAGTATCGATATGATCGCCATCGAAGGTCAGACGCGCGCGCACCTGCCCCTCTTTGCTGTCCGGGAAGTCAAACGGACGGCGGATCATCTCAATGCTTTTCGCCTGCACCGTAAACTCGCCGGGACGGGTCATCTTCGTCACCTGGCGATACTGGGTCGCCTCAAGCAACTTGACCATCTCGTTCTTGCTGATGGTCATTTCCGGCTCGAGGTTAACCATCCGACCATACACAGCGGCCGGCAGCTGCCAGACTTTTCCATCAATACGGCTGCGGATCTTCTGGTCCAGATAGACGCCATAGATCGCCATCAACACCACAAAAACAATAAACAGCTTCAGCAGTAGCCACAGCCAGCTACGCTTGCCGCGCGGCTTGCTGCCCTTGCCTTTTCCTTTCGTTTTACGCGGCACGGGCTCTTCATCCTGATACTCATTTTCAACATCATCGTCGTAATCCTCATCTCTGAGTGGACGACGGCCTGCTTTCTCTTTCGCCGGACGTGAGGGTTTTCCTTTACGTCCAATCGGTTCGCGGTCATTCCCCGCCATGCTTTCTCTCCGCAACTATCAGGCGCAAGGGCCCGATTCTCAGCTCTTCCTCCTGGTGGAGGAAGAAGAAATCTCTCAAATTGACCCGTTATCCGGCCTACGAATACTTTTTAGTGCGTCGGGTGGGTGCTGTATTCGCCGGATCGTCCGGCCAGACGTGTTTGGGATAGCGCCCTTTCATCTCTTTTTGCACTTCGCGGTAGCTCCCTGCCCAGAAGGCAGCCAGATCGCGCGTGATCTGCAGCGGGCGCTGCGCCGGGGAGAGCAGCTCCAGCACCAGCGGAATGCGCCCTTCGGCGATCGCAGGCGTCGTCGCCTCCCCAAACATCTCCTGCATCCGTACCGCCAGCGCCGGAGGATTATCCTCATGATAGCGAATGGCGATTCGGCTTCCGGTCGGCACAGTGTAATGCTCCGGCAGCAAACTCACCAGCCGTTGACGCAATGACCAGTCTGCTAAATTCTGTAACGCGGCCTTAACATCCAGCGCTTTCAGGGCGCGCAGTGAATGTACACCCTGCATTTGCGGCAGCAACCACTGCTCCAGCGTTGCCAGCAGCGAGGCGTCATCGACGGCGGGCCAGTCATACTCCGGGAGCCACTGCGCAGCACAGTGCAGGCGGAGACGATACTGCTCCGCGTCCGGCGTCCAGTTCAGCACGCGGAGGCCTTTATCGCGGATGCCGTTGAGCATCGCCTGGTGCAGCTCCTCTTCTGAGGGTTTTGCCAGTGCCCGGACGCCGATCGTCAGGCGGCCAATCTGGCTGCGGCGCAGCGCTTTCAGCGTTCCCTGGGCATCATCCCACTCTACCGTGTCAGACTGGGTCACCAGCGCCGGACAGTCCGCGATCAGGGCGTCGATATCCAGCGCAACGGCCTGCAAAATGCGGGCATCCGGCGACTGGCTCCCCTGCAACAGCAGCGGGGCAATCAGCCACTCATGGCGGGTCATGGCGTCATCGCTTTGCAGCATCGCCCCCATGCCGTTCGCCAGTTGATAGCGGCCATCAAGCCCGCGTCGGCGGGCAATCCTGTCGGGAAAGGCCTGCGCCAGTAGCGCGGGCACCCGGTCGCTGTCCGGCACACCGCCGCGACTGCTCAGGCGCTGGCTCAGCTGCCGGGCACGCTGCTGCCACTCAGGCTGATTGCGGGAAAAGGCCTGCAGCAGATCGCTACTGCCACCGCGTGGCGGCTGTTCGAGGATCGCCGCCAGCTTTGCTGCCGTGGCAATATCACTATCGCCCGACGCATGGGCCAGCATCGCCGCCAGCCGCGGGTCGTTGCCCAGCGTGGCCATCTTCTGCCCGTGCGAGGTTAACCGCTCCCCCGCCAGTGCCCCGAGCTGGGTTAATAACCGACGGGCCGCAGCGAGATTAACCGCAGGCGGCAGATCCAGCCAGCTGAGCTGGGCCGGATCCTGACA
>NZ_JBOGBT010000004.1:0-8461 GCF_051656365.1 Silvania sp.
AAGGGGCTTTTTGTTCGCGGACGAACAGCGACGGTTTTGGCATCGCCAGGTGAACGCGGGCGCTTTTCAGCGGCCCCAGCGTTTCGATGGTGCGGGCCAGTTCGCCTTCCAGCGCACGCTGGTAGTTAACCTGCTCGCTGAACTGGCTGATGCCGAATTTTTCCTGATCCAGTAACTCAAAACCGACCGCGCCGCCTTTCGGCAAGCCCTGCTGAGCAAGACGCAGGCGGAGTTCGTGAACTTTATCGGCCGGGACTTCCAGCGCGCCACCGTTGTCCGCGAAGCGGTAGGGGACGTTCATCTGGGTAAGCTGGGTGACGATGGCGCCGCCATCCTGATCGGAGAGATTGCTGAACAGCGTGCGATAGTCGGGCTGTTTCGCCCATAAGACCATGGCGACAAGAATGGCGATAGCGGCAGCACCTGCCACGATCAACGGTACTTTAGGGTTCGCGCGCAGGCGGCTCATCCATTCGAGAGATTTAGTTTGAGGGCCGGTTGTTGCTGTCGCACTCATCGCGCACCTCGTAGCTCTTCGTGGATGACATTATTCGTGTTGAGAAACAAAACAGACTCCCGGGTCGGCAAACACAACAAAAATTCCATAATCATGGCGCTGCCATTATTTGATGATTCAGGAATTTCTATGGGTCAAATAACCTGGGTTTTTCATGCTATTTAACGCCTTTATCTCATTGACAGACTGGTACTCTTGAGCGCGTAAAAATCCATCAGGGGAAAGTCATGGCAATACAGGGGATTGAAGGCGTCATCAGCCAGCTACAGGCAACGGCAATGACCGTCCGGAATCAGAACGTGGCTGACGTGCAGCCAACCGTCAGTTTCGCCGGTCAACTGCACGCCGCGCTGGACCGCATCAGCGAGACTCAGGGCGCCGCCCGTACGCAGGCTGAAAAATTCACCCTCGGCGAACCGGGTATCGCGCTGAACGATGTGATGACCGATATGCAAAAAGCGTCGGTATCCATGCAGATGGGTATTCAGGTACGTAATAAACTGATGCAGGCGTATCAGGATGTTATGAGCATGCAGGTGTAGGTTTCATATCGATGTTTTTTTGCTCGAAACTCGATTGAGATCAATAAATTAGCGCTTTGCATTGCCTCAAGTTATATTTCGTTTAAAATGTTTCTGATTGCAACTAAAGGAAACATTTAATGAAGAAGGTAGTGATTTTAGCGCTCGGAGCGCTTCTTTTATCTGGATGTAGCGCTCGCGTGGCCGATATGACTGTCGCAAGCACCAAAAACTATAATCTTAATTCTAATCAGTTTGTTAAAGGTGCACGCGTAACAGCTGAGGATTCTGCCGCAGTGGTAATCTTCCCGCTTGGTATCCCGAATGTTAAAACAGCAATGGATCGTGCTATCGAGAAGAACCGCTGTGCAGTTGCGTTGTCAGACGTCGTTGTCACTCAGTTCACTTATGCATTCCTGGTGGGTAAGTTCGGTTACTCTATTGAAGGAACTCAAGTTATTGACCGAAGCCAGCCGGGTTGTGAGAACGCCAGCTAAACAGAGAGCCACCTTCGGGTGGCTTTTTCTTAATAACCTTCCTTTTATTTCAGAGTCAACATGTGTACTGCCTATAGTTCTGGCAGGCGCACGTCTTTAATGCCACACTCTTTTTTTTCTCCGTAGACGGACAAATGATGAAAAAAATAGCAATGATGGCGGGGCTGCTGGCGTTAACCGGCTGTGTGCAGGTCGAGAAATATGAGGATGTGATCAAGCATCCCGTTCCGGCAGAGCTGGCGGGCTACTGGCAGTCGAAAGGGCCGCAAAGCGCGATGGTCAGCCCGGAAGCGATCGCCACGCTGGTGGTAACCCGGGAAGGCGATACCCTGGATTGCCGTCAATGGGTGCGGGTGGTTGCCGTGCCGGGGAAAATCATGCTGCGCTCGGATGATTTTTACAACGTGACCCAAAAGCGGGATGTCTATCCGCTGGAACGTGACGGCAGCGCCATCGAGTATGACGGCATGACCCTGCAGCGCGTTGAACGCCCGACCGTTGAATGTGCGGCGTACCTGAGCAAAAATCCGCTGCTCAGTAAGTTGCCATAAAATTTGTGAACGCCGGGCAGGCATCACGCCGCCCGGCAGTCCCTTCGTTACAACACCGCCTCCATCACCCACACGCTGACGCTGCCGCCGTTGCAGGTGAACACGCCCTCGCCGTTTTCATCCGTTGTAACCGCCTCTTCCCGGTTGCCGAGAAAATCTTTCCAGGTCCGGTTGCCGTAGTTCTCGCCAAGCGCGATCGTCTTCTCACCCTCATCTCCGTTGGAAAGCACGACCACGCAGCCGGGATCCTCATCGGTACCGCTGCGGCTGAAGGCAATGCAGTTGGGATGATCGAACCACAAGGTCTGGATACCGTGGGCAAAGCGCTGACGGGCGAGGATCAGCTGGTCAAGCTGTTCAATGACCGGCATCTCGATGTGGTACGTCTCGCCATCACCGCCGGTATCGTCGTAGCTGGCACCGTACAGATCCGGATAGAAGACGCTCGGCACGCCGTTCTCGCGCAGCAGGATCAGCGCATAGGCCAGCGGTTTAAACCAGGCCTCGACCGGGGCCTCCAGCGCCTGTAATGGCTGGGTGTCGTGGTTGGCCACCAGCGTCACGGCGTGGAACGGATCGGCTTCTACCAGCGTGCCGGTAAAGATCTGGCTCATGTCGTAGTCGCGCCCCTGAAGAGAGGCCTCATGGAATTTCATGTGCAGCGGGGCGTCAAACAGCATCGTCTTGCCGTCCACTTGATCGATATACTGCTGGAGCTTTTCAACATCATGCGCCCAGTATTCCGCCACGATAAACAGCGGCTTAGGTGCCACCTCCTGCACGTGTTCAATCCATTCTTTGTAGAACCAGGCCGGAATGTGCTTCACCGCATCGAGACGAAAACCGTCGCACTGAGTTTGTTCCATCACCCAGCGCGCCCAGAACTTGATCTCCTCGGTCACGGCGTGATTGCGAAAGTCGATGTTCTCACCCATCAGGTAGTCAAAATTGCCCATCTCGGTATCGACCTGATCGTTCCAGCCTTCGCCGGTGTAGTCATTGACGATCTTGAAGATGCTGTCTTCATCGGGGTTTTCAATATGGTCGATACCGCTGAAGCATTTGTAATCCCAGATAAACTGCGAGTACTGACCGGCCCGTACCGGGAAGGTGTAGCGGGTCCAGGCCTCGCACTCGATGACCTCATCGTCAATCTGGGTGCGATCGTCTGCATTGACGCGCTGAACGCGGATCTGTTCTTTCTCGTCGGCACCCATTTTGTGGTTCACCACCACGTCCATCAGCACCGCGATATCGTTGCGTTTGAGCGCCTCGATGGCAGCGAGCAGTTGGGCCTTGTCGCCGTACTTGGTGGGAATGGAGCCTTTTTGATCGAACTCGCCAAGATCAAACAGATCGTAGGAGTCGTAGCCAACCGAATAACCGCCAGAAGCCCCTTTATACGCGGGGGGAAGCCAGACCATGTTAATGCCGATATCGTTTAAACCATCGGCGCGCTCGGCCACTTCCGGCCAGAGCTGACTGCCGTCAGGGTAATACCAGTGGAAGAACTGCAAGAGGGTGGGGTTTTTCATCTTCCGTGCTCCAGTTTAAGAACACAGACAGTATGAGCGAGCCGGGAGAAATTAGCGGGTGAAACAGCGAAAAATATTTCGCCCGCCGAGTATTCGCCCCGAATTAAATATCGGTAGGGAAAAGAATATTGCCAGAGAGACGTCCATACGTAGCATTCAGATTATGTTGTCGGGAGGTTTGCCCAACCAAAGTTCTCAGCTCGTCCATACGCTGCTGCAGCAAGGCTTTAAGCTCAATTTCATTATCGAGTATCTGTCTCAGGATCGGGCGAATTTGTGCCTGTACAGGCGACGCAACGTCACTGGCATCCTGAAACTGCGTCAGTTTTTCGACCGCAGTAAGATATTTTACTTCGTATGTAATCAGCTCATCCCAGCGCCCCGATTTGGTCAGAGCCAGCATCGCTGCACTGGTGGTTAACAACTGCTGATAGTGTTGGAGCAACCCGAGATTGGCTTCCATTAGTAATTATCCCGCGCATGCTGAGAATGGGGACCTATCTCTTTCCAGGCATCAGCAATATTGTTGAGTAACTCCACCACTTCATTAATGGCATCGAGATCATTATGAAGGTTGGCCTGTAGAAGACGCCGGGTCATATAGTCATAGAGGCTATCCAGATTGGTCGTTAGTTCGCCGCCAATTTCGTGGTTTAGCCCTGACTGTAACCCGTTACTGATGATATTGATGGCTTTGGTCAGCGCCAAGCCTTTGCCGGCGATATCCCCTTGCTCAATCAATATCATGGCTCTTTTCATGGCGCTTAACGCGCCATCAAAAAGAAGAACCACCAGTTGATGCGGGCTGGCACTCAGGACCGCGCTCTCAACACCGACTTGCGCATAGGCCTGAATTCCCGATTTTGTATACATGGTAAACCTCAATTCATCTTCATTAACTGTTCATGGCATTGAACTGTTGAGTCAGATAGCTCCCTGTTTGGTCCATGGAGGAAACAAGCTGGCTCAGACTGGTAAACTGCGTTTTGTAGCGCGCCATAGTGGCTTCAATTTGTGCTGCGACTCGAGTGGACTGTTCAGTCAGCTGCTTAAGCGTTTTATTAATGCCATCGGTGGCATTTTTAACTGACCCCTCGTTGCCTAACATGTCTTTCAACAGGTTGCTGGTCTGGGTCGCTAAACCTGTGGTTTTGCCATCGCCAGACAGGAAGGCGACTACATCGACAGATTTGTCCGTCAAAGCTTTGCCTAACTTGGTGCTGTCGACGGTCAATTTACCGGTAATATCCTGTGTAATGCCCAGTTGTGACAGGGTTGCTAAATCACCACTGCCTTGAGAAGACGAGAGCATAGAGCGCAGTCGCGTCTGGATATTACGTAACGTGCCGTCACCCAGCAGGTCGCCGTTAGTGGAGTCCTGGGACGCATCACCCTGTTTGACCGCGGTATATTTCGTCTGATTGCTAATGGTGGTTTGCAACGAGTTATACGCATCAACAAAGGCCTGAATCGCATCGGTCATCGGCTGGTTGTCTTTCACCACCGACAGCGTTTCCGGGCTACCGATATTGGTTTTAGTCAGATTCAGCGTCACGCCTTCCGGAGCATCGGTAATGGTGTTGCTGCTACGCGTGATCTTGATACCGTTAATGTTTACGACGGCATCTGATGCAACAACCTGGACGGTCATCCCTTTGGACGTATCCAGCGGATCGTGACTGATGTATTTCGCCAGTTCGCTGTCATCAGTGGTGATCGTCATCTCATTGGTTGTGCCGCTGTCACGCGACGTCAATGACAAGTAATAACTGTTGTCATCCGCTTTAATGATGCTTGCGGTCACGCTGCCCTGTTTGGCGTTAATTGCATCACGCACATCGGCAAGGCTGGTTTTGTCGCTGGCAAGCGTTACTGTCAGCGGATCTTTCTGGCCCGGCTGGGTGATAGTGACAGTGCGAGAACTCATCCCACTGTCGCCCAGATCGGTATCTTTGTTAGCCACTTTCGGGCTCAGCAGCGTCTGCGCAGCTGCCAGTTTAGTGACTTCTACCGAATATGATCCTGCAGTCGCGCTACTGGCCAGCGTTGCGCTAAATGCCGTATTGGTGCTGGTCACTTTTGCCTGCGCAATGGCAGATGTGTTCTTCAGCGCATCCGATGCAGTTTGAAACTTGGTTAATGCCGCCTGAACCACGCTCCACGCCGTCAGTTTTGCTTTATACGAGGTCTGTTGCGTCGTAATCGGCGTGAGTTTGGTCTGTTCGGCGGTCTCTAAATTGTCATATAACGTACCGAGATTCAGGCTGGTTCCAGCGCCGAGAGAACTAATACTTGCCATTTTTTCATCCTTTATTAAGACAATCGCTGGATGCTCTATCGGCAGAAACGGCAAAAAGATTAGCGTTTTTTTGCGCTTATCAATGCGCAAATAAAGCAGAGAAAGATCGGGCAGTTTGCCCCTTTAAAAAAATGATCATTTTCCTAAAGGTTGAGGGGGGGAAGTCGATAATCAGATGAACGGTGAGAAAGCCGTAGGCAGATGCCTGAATCTGATAACTTTTTGAAGGAATAAATCATGGCTGTTATTAATACTAACACCTTGTCGCTGATGACCCAGAGCAATCTGAACAAATCACAGTCGACGCTGGGTACTGCGATTGAGCGTCTGTCCTCCGGTCTGCGTATCAACAGCGCAAAAGATGACGCGGCGGGTCAGGCGATCGCTAACCGCTTCACCTCTAACATCAATGGCCTGAACGTCGCTGCTCGTAACGCCAACGACGGTATCTCTCTGGCACAGACTGCGGAAGGTGCGCTTAGCGAAATCAACAACAACTTACAGCGCATTCGTGACCTGACCGTACAGGCGCAGAACAGCTCTAACTCTGCCACCGACCTGGATTCTATCCAATCTGAAGTAAATGAGCGTATGAAAGAGATCGATCGTGTGACTACACAGACCGATTTCAACGGCATCAAGGTTCTGAATAACGCAACGGCTACCGCGAAAAGCTATAATTTCCAAGTCGGTTCTAAAGATGGTGAAACCATTGGAATCTCTCTCAACAGTGCTGCTGGATGGAACCTTGCGTCGGCAAACGCGGATAGCACCACTACAGCCGTTACAGGCGCTGGCGTATATGCCAACACCGTTGCTGCAGCAACACTGACAGATGTTAATGGTACTGCTGGTAACCGTTCTGTTGCCGCAATTGGTTTCGACGTACGAAGCGGAAAAGTCACCGCTGCAGCGTTGGGCGCAGGTAAGCCACTGGAAGATATCGATAAAGCGATCAAAGCCGTTGATACTCAGCGTAGCTCCCTCGGTGCCTCTCAGAACCGTTTTGAGTCTACGGTGACCAACCTGAACAACACCGTGAACAACCTGTCTGCAGCCCGCAGCCGTATTCAGGATTCTGACTACGCGACTGAAGTGTCCAACATGTCCCGCGCTCAGATCCTGCAGCAGGCTGGTTCTTCAGTACTTGCTCAGGCTAACCAGGTTCCGCAGACCATGTTGTCCCTGCTGCGTTAATAGCGTAATCGCATTTCGAAAGCGCCGCATGTCGGCGCTTTTTTCTATGCAAAAATGCGGCACACCGTGGCGACAGCAATTCCACTAAAGTTTAAACGTGTCTGGTCGATAACGATTAAGAAGGCGATAAAGCCGCTGGCCGCATGCCGTAACTTAATGACAAATATTGAAGGATAAATAATCATGGCAGTGATTAACACTAACACCCTGTCGCTGATGACCCAGAGTAACCTGAATAAGTCTCAGTCGACCTTAGGTACTGCAATTGAGCGTCTGTCGTCTGGTCTGCGTATCAACAGTGCAAAAGATGACGCTGCGGGTCAGGCAATCGCAAACCGTTTCACCTCTAACATCAACGGCCTGAACGTGGCTGCACGTAACGCCAATGACGGTATCTCTCTGGCGCAGACCGCTGAGGGTGCACTCAGCGAAATTAACAACAACCTGCAGCGTGTGCGTGACCTGACCGTTCAGGCGCAGAACAGCTCCAACTCCGCTTCCGACATTGACTCCATCCAGTCTGAAGTGAACGAGCGTATGAAAGAAATTAACCGTGTAGCGACGCAAACAGATTTTAACGGTATCAAAGTACTGAATAATACTGCGACCAAAGCGTTTGATTTCCAGGTTGGGTCCAAAGATGCTGAAAAAATCAGTATTTCAATGAACGATAAAACCGCCTGGGATAAATATACTGCAGCGTCAACAGCGGGTGTGGCTGGTCTGAGCGGTAACTTTGTTGCTGCCGATCGTAAAGTTGGAAGCAACGGTTACGATGTTCTGCAGAACGACGGTACAAATGGTACGGGTTTAAAAACCATTGATGACGCGATTAAAGCCGTCGATACACAGCGTAGTTCCCTGGGTGCTTCCCAGAACCGTTTCGAATCGACCATCACCAACCTGAACAACACCGTGAATAACCTGTCTGCTGCCCGCAGCCGTATTCAGGATTCTGATTACGCGACTGAAGTGTCCAACATGTCCCGTGCACAGATCCTGCAGCAGGCTGGCTCTTCAGTACTGGCGCAGGCCAACCAGGTTCCGCAGACCATGTTGTCCCTGCTGCGCTAATCGTTTATCGCATTAAAAAAGCGCCGCATGTCGGCGCTTTTTTCTTTTTAAATCAGTGAAAAAGATGTTCGTTTTTTTTATTAAAACTAAAGTTTGAACCTGTCCTGTCGATAACTTTTATGAAGGCAATGAAGCCGCAGGCCGCATGCCGTAACTCATGAATAAAATTGAAGGATACATACTATGGCAGTGATTAATACCAACACCCTGTCGCTGATGACTCAGAGTAACCTGAACAAGTCTCAGTCGACCCTGGGTACCGCGATTGAG
>NZ_JBOGBT010000005.1:0-18488 GCF_051656365.1 Silvania sp.
TAACGGCGTCTGGCACCAGAACGTCTTTGCCTATTACCTGTCGATTGCCTGCAACCACTGCGAAGATCCGGCCTGCACCAAAGTCTGCCCCAGCGGGGCGATGCACAAACGTGACGACGGTTTTGTGGTGGTAAACGAAGAGGTCTGTATCGGCTGTCGTTACTGCCACATGGCCTGCCCGTACGGCGCGCCGCAGTACAACTCTGCCAAAGGCCATATGACCAAGTGCGATGGCTGTCACGACCGGGTGGCAGAGGGCAACAAGCCGATTTGCGTCGAGTCCTGCCCGCTGCGGGCGCTGGACTTCGGCCCGATTGACGAGCTGCGCAAGAAGCACGGTCAGCTCGCCGCCGTGGCCCCGCTGCCGTCGGCGCACTTCACGAAGCCGAGTATCGTGATTAAACCCAATGCCAACAGCCGTCCGACGGGTGATACCACCGGCTATCTGGCCAATCCAAAGGAGGTGTGAGATGGGAAGTGGATGGCATGAATGGCCGTTGATGATTTTCACGGTCTTTGGGCAGTGCGTCGTGGGGGGCTTTATCGTGCTCGCCTTCGCACTGTTCAAAGGGGAACTGTCGCGCTATAAGCAGCAGCGCCTGCTGATGAATATGCTGGTGCTGTGGGGGCTGATGGGGGTGGGCTTTGTCGCCTCCACGCTGCACCTCGGCTCGCCGCTGCGCGCCTTTAACTCGCTTAATCGGGTTGGTGCGTCCGCGCTCAGCAATGAAATTGCCAGCGGGGCGTTGTTCTTCGCCGTTGGTGGGCTGGGCTGGCTGCTGGCAATCGTCGGAAAACTGCCTACGGGTTTACGTGCTCTGTGGCTGATAGTCACGATGGTGCTGGGCGTTGTCTTCGTCTGGATGATGGTGCGGGTCTATAACACTATCGACACCGTGCCGACCTGGTACAGCATCTGGACGCCGCTGAGCTTCTTCCTGACCATGTTTATTGGCGGGCCACTGCTCGGCTATCTGCTGCTGCGCGTGGCGGGCGTTGAGGGCTGGGCGATGCGTCTACTGCCCGTAGTGATGCTGCTGGCGTTGACCGCTAGCGTGGTGGTTGCGCTGATGCAGGGGGCGGAGCTGGCGACGATTTCCAGCTCTCTCCAGCAAGCGTCCGCGCTGGTGCCGGATTACGGTTCGTTAATGGCCTGGCGCATGGTGTTGCTGGTGGCTGCGCTGGCATGCTGGGTTGTGCCGCAGCTGAAGGGCGATCGCCCGGCGTTGCCGCTGCTGTCGCTGGCGTTCATCCTGGTGCTGGCGGGCGAACTGATCGGTCGCGGCGTCTTTTACGGGCTGCATATGACGGTGGGTGTGGCCGTGGCCAACTAAGCGAGCATTGAGTTATAACCAGCCGGGACAACGTGCCCGGCTTTTCTTTTACCGATCATGAAATTTTTCAACTGAACATCTGGCACTGATTTAATTTTATTTAAACAAAAACAATCAGATAATAAATGTTCGCCGTGCCGGTAAGCGAAGCAGGATAAGTTTTTCAAATCGATAGCCTGCAAATCGTGCGAGCGGCCTAAGTGGATGGATTGACTTTGTTTTTGCCAGTGGCATGATGCGCACGAAATCTGAACATCCTCACGGTTTTTAATCCATGTCTACCTATTCCCGCCCGGTGCAGCTGTTGCTCTGTGGCTTGCTTTTGCTGACCCTGGCGATCGCGGTGTTAAACACCCTCGTTCCGCTTTGGCTCGCCCATGAAAACATGCCTACCTGGCAGGTTGGCATGATTGGCTCGTCCTATTTTACCGGTAACCTGCTGGGCACGGTGATCGCCGGCAAGATGATCAAGCGCCTGGGCTTTAACCGCTGCTATTACCTGGCGTCGCTGATTTTCGCCGTCGGCTGTGTTGGGCTGGGGCTGATGATGGGCTTCTGGAGCTGGATGAGCATGCGCTTTGTGGCCGGGGTCGGCTGCGCAATGATCTGGGTAGTCGTTGAGAGCGCCCTGATGTGCAGTGGGACGTCGCGTAATCGCGGACGCCTGTTGGCCGCCTATATGATGGTGTATTACGTGGGTACCGTACTGGGTCAGGTGATGGTCAGCAAACTGCCTACTGACCTGATGAGCGTGCTGCCGTGGGTGACCGGTCTGGTGTTGGCTGCGATCCTGCCGCTGCTGTTCACCCGCATTCTGCATCAGCAGGATGCGCATCAGGAACCGGCCCGCGTCTGGCCGATGTTCCGCCTGCGTCAGGCCCGTCTGGGCGTAAACGGCTGCATTATTTCCGGGATTGTGCTCGGTTCACTGTACGGCCTGATGCCGCTCTATCTCAACCACCAGGGTGTCAGCGATGCCGGGATTGGCTTCTGGATGGCGGTGATGGTCAGCGCCGGGATCGTCGGGCAATGGCCGATTGGCCGTCTTGCTGACAAGTTTGGCCGCCTGCTGGTACTACGTGTTCAGGTGTTTGTGGTGATCATGGGCTGTATGGCGATGCTCGGTAACGCGTCAATGGCGCCCGCGCTGTTTATCCTCGGGGCGGCGGGCTTTACGCTTTATCCGGTGGCGATGGCCTGGGCCTGCGAAAAAGTCGAACAGCATCAGCTGGTGGCGATGAACCAGGCTCTGCTATTGAGCTATACCATCGGCAGTCTGCTGGGGCCGACGCTGACGGCGATGCTGATGCAGAACTATTCCGACAATCTGCTGTTTGTCATGATTGCCAGCGTGTCGTTTGTCTACCTGTTAATGCTGCTGCGTAAAGCCGGGCATCATCCAACGCCGGTAGCACACGCCTGACGAAAAATCCGGCCTGAGTTTCAGGCCGGAAGTTCCCTTAAGTTTTCCCTAATGAATGGCGTGCAGTAATGCGGCTTCGCTGTTTACGGCCAGCAGCCTCTCCAGACGTTGCTCCTCATCAAGCCACTGCGTCAGTTGTTGGATTGTCGCCAGATGATCCGCCCCATTGCCAGCCGCCAGAACGATAAGCAAGCCCACCGGATCATGACCTTCAAACATCACGCTATCGCGGATGCGTAACAATGACAGGTGTGTTTCCTGACATAGCACACCTTCCTCTGGCCGCGCATGCGGCATAGCAAATCCCGGCGTGAGGATGTACCAGGGGCCACTTTCTTCCGTTGACGTTATGATAGCCTGCGCATACCCCTGACTAATCAGGTGTTGTTCCTCCAGAGGCTGACAGGCCAGACGTACAGCCTGTTGCCAGTTCGGGCAGGTCTTCGCAAATTGCACGCCGCTAAAGGCAAAGGATGTCATTTACGCCTCGCTTAACGCTTTGAACAACGCTTCTCCGCTGATGCCATATTTTGCCTTCAGTTGCCGACTGTTACCTGATTCGGTGAAGGTGTCCCGGGTACCAAGACGGATGAGCTTTGCGCCGATCCCGGCTTCGGCAATGGCCTCCGCAATTTGTCCACCCAGCCCGCCGTTAATAGTGTGATTCTCAAGCGTTGCGATAAGCGAGCATTCGCTGACGAGCTGTAAAAAAGCGGCGTGGTTGAAAGGCTTGAGGCAGGCAACATGCACAAGCTTGCCACGTCGCCCGCTGGCCTGCAGTTGTTCATAACCCAGGCTGGCCTGTTCCAGCACGGTACCTTCGTAAAAAATGGCAAAATCATTGCCGCTGTCGCGCACGGCGGCGATATCCGTGACCCGGGGAACCAGCGATTTGTCCCTGACGGGCATCGGTTCGCGGGCGACGCGGATGTAGACTGGCCCCCTGATGTTGGCCGCCTGTTCAAAGGCCGCTTCCACTTCTTCGGCATCTGCCGGTGTGAGAATGGTGATACCTGGCAATACACGGGTTAACGCCAGATCTTCCAGGGCATGGTGCGATGCGCCATCGGGGCCGTCATCCATGCCTGGATGGCTGCCGACCAGTTTGATATTCGCTTTGGCGTAACAGGCCTGCCGCAGCTGCGTCCAGGCCGTGCCGGTGACGAACATCGCGAAATTGACGTAGAACGCGATATTGCCTTCCAGTGCCTGGCCGACGGCAAAGCTCATTGCCGAACCTTCAGCAATACCCATCTCAAAAAAAGCTTCCGGAAATTCGGCCTGAAACTGATCGGTTCGGGTTGAGCTCGCCAGATCGCTGTCGATGACCACAACAGGATAGCCTTTATGTTTGAGGCTTATCAGCGCATGGCCGATTTCATCACGCGGTGCTTTCATCATTGCAGTTCCTCCATTGCCTGCTGGTACTGTTCAGTGGTC
Organism: Silvania sp.; assembly: GCF_051656365.1. NCBI lineage: Bacteria > Pseudomonadati > Pseudomonadota > Gammaproteobacteria > Enterobacterales > Enterobacteriaceae > Silvania > Silvania sp. The sequence continues at coordinate 4,198 of NZ_JBOGBT010000005.1, forward strand.
GGGGTTTTGGAATGCCAGTCGCCGTTGTTCTCCATGTAGCTGACGCCGCACCCTTTGGTGGTATGGGCGACAATTGCGACGGGTTTTCCTTTGAGATGGCGCGAAAGCATCAGCGTGTCCGCCACCTGGTGCATATCGTTACCGTTGTGGAGTTCAAGCACGTGCCAGCCAAAGCAACGTATCTTGTCTGCCAGCGGCTCAAGGTTGATCACGCTGTTGACCGGGTCGTGTGAGGAGAAACCGTTGTAGTCGACAATCGCCACCAGATTGTCCATTTGCATATGACTCGCCTGTTGCAGTGATTCCCAGATTTGCCCTTCATGCAGTTCACCATCGCCGAGAATGGCAAAGACACGATGGGGATCTCCCGCGAGTTTCTTCGCCGCTGCCATGCCCAGGGCGACAGATAATCCTTGTCCAAGCAAACCGGTCGTCGCATCGACTTCCGGCAGCGACTTGATGCTGGGATGGCCTTGCAGACGTGAATCTATCTGGCGAAAAGTGGCGAACTCCTCACGTTTAATTTTCCCCAACTGATACAACAGGGCATATTGCGCCGCTACGGCGTGGCCTTTGCTCATCACCACTCGTGCACGAGGGGAGGCATTGAGATCGATTTCACGGTGATAAAGCCAGGTCAGGATCTCCACGATGGAGAGCGCGCCACCCGGATGTCCGATACCTGATTCATAAATCATGCTGACGATATCGCGTCGTGCCGCCAGCGCATGCTCTTTAAGTTGATCAATAGTCATAACCACTCCTGATTACGGCAGCATTTTGCCGATGTAATAGACAACGAGACCAAGGGCAACAAAGTCTGTTTCCGGAAAACTGGTGCCTGAGAGGCCGACAGACTCCATGATCGGATAGATAAGTGCCGGGCCAATGCCAATCAAAATACCGGTGACAAAGCTGCCCGCGATGGCCCCTTTCCAGCCGCCGGAGGCGTTACCGAACACTGCCGCGGTGGCACCAATAAAGAAGTAGGGGATAGCCACGGGGATAATGACCGTCTGGCCAATCATCGCCAGTACGCCCATCACCACCAGGCCGCCAATAAAGGACGAGATAAATCCGAGAACGGTTGCCGTCGGGGCATAGGGGAAGACCACCGGGCAGTCGAGCGCGGGTTTGGCATTAGGGATGAAACGCTCTGAGATACCGAGAAAAGCCGGGACAATTTCTGAGAGCAGCAGGCGCACGCCGGTAATGATGATGTAGAGCGACGCCGTGAACGTCAGCGACTGGAACAGCGGATAGACCAGCCAGTGCATACCACCGGCTGCGGCGGTCACTGCTGTTTTACCTGCGGCGAGCGCCGCGATGTAGTAAAAGATGCTGACAGAAATTGATACCGAGACAATGTAGTCCTTAAAGATCCCAAGCCAGCCGGGAAGATTCAGTTTCTCGGTGGAATCTTTAGGGTTGCCGACCTTAGAGCCAATCCACCCGGATGCAGCATAGGCAAGTGTCACATAATGCCCCATCGCAATTTCATCGTTGCCGGTTATCTTGCGCATCCAGGGCTGAGCGATCGCCGGATAGATGCAGGCAGCCAGCCCTAATAAGATTGACCCGGTAATAATGGTGATGGCGTCGCTGTAGCCCAGGGCTTTTAACGTGACGGTCAACAGGGCAGAGAGATAGAGGTTATGCTGCCCGGTCAGGAAGATATATTTGAACGGTGTGATCCGCGCAAACAGCAGGTTCCAGCCAAATCCGATGACCATAATCAGCGACACGCACATGGCGAATTTGGTTTGCGCGAGACCGGTCAGCGCTTCTGCCAGCGGCATCACCCCCTTAAGACCAAATCCCTGACTGAACAGCGTCTGAAAGTTGCCTAGCGAAGTGACGGCAAGCCCCGCACCTCCGGCGAAAACCAGAAATCCGACGATGGTTTTAAAGGTACCAGAGAGCACTTTTTCGATTGGCTTACGTTGGACCAGCAAGCCGATCAATGCAATAAAACCAACTAAAAGTGGGGTTACACCGAGAATGTCGAATACAATAAACCTGAGGAGTTCCATATTTCCTCCGTGAGGAATTAAAGTGGTTGAACGACGCTTGTCAGCGCGGCTTCCATTTCATCACTGTTCATCAGATCGGTGATGCCGATGGCCTTAAACCCCGCAGCTTCAATTTCGTCGGTGAGGTCACGCATGGTCAGAACAAAATCGATGTCTCGCCAGGTGTTGAGGCCAGAAAGAACGTCATGCTCAAGTTCAATGTCCCAGCCGTGTTTATCGATGATTTTTTGGGCTTTGATTTTGAGCATCAATGAGCTGCCCATACCGGTACGACAGACGATAAGACCTTTCATAGGGTGTTCTCCTGTTATGTAAAAATAATTATTTTTATTTCAATGGTTGCTTAAAATAATTATTATCTTCACGGGGCAGGAAATGATGTGATGTTGCTTGCAGTTTGTGCAAAAAGGCTAAAAATGAGTCATTCTGATGTTAACTTACTGATAAATATTAGAAACAGTTCTTCCGGCCTCAGTCCGATACTGGCGCGGGTGGGCCATTTCGTCACTGAAAATCCTGATTATGTGATGCGGCATACCATTTCCGAGTTGGCAGATTCCATCGAAACCAGTGAAGGGAGCATCACGCGTTTTTGCCGGGCGTTTGGGTTTAAAGGTTTTTCAGACTTTCGCACGGCGCTGGCGATGGAGCAGGGGGCTGCACGGCCTGATGCTGACAGCCAGGAGGAAGTGTCGGCGGTGATCTCCAGTATCCGCGACAGCAATGCCATCATTGACAGCAAAGAGCTACAGAGCGCAGCTGGCTGGCTCAATCAGCTCGATCAGGTTGCACTGTATGCCGTCGGGACCGCGGTGCCTGTTGCTCTGTTTTTACAGATGAACCTGCTGCGTATGGGTAAAGTGGCAAGTTTCATCGATCGTTTCTATCCCGCCACCACGCCGCTGAGCGGTACCGATCGAAAAACCGGCATTATTGTGGTGCATACCGAACAGGTGTCCGCCGATCTTTTGCAGATGCTGGTGCAGGCAAAGCGGCAGGGAGTTGAGATCCTGTCGATTACCCGTGGCACTTTCACGCCGCTGGGCCGTCTGTGCGACAGAAATCTTCAGGCTGCGGTTGCGCTGAAAGGGGAAGGTGAGTTTGGCTTTGCCGAAGTGGCGGGATCGATGATGGTCGCCGACCGTCTGTTGCTGGCGCTTGAAGAGCAGGATGAGCGTTACGCGGCCTGTCGGAAATCGCAACAGAAAAGCATTTTCTCGATTGAGAGCGTGGCGAATAAGCTGTCTGAATACTTCATGTCGTAGGGGCTGAACCGCTTGATGCGATGGAAGATGAGGGATAAAAAAACAGCCTCGTGAGAGGCTGTCAGTATCAATACATCACTTTGTGACCGTACTGCTCAAGAATGCCCTTGACGCGTTCCATGGTCTCTTTCTTCGGCGGCTTCACGCCATCGAGCTTGTACTCTTCGCCCATCGCTACCCACTTGTGTTTGCCCAGCTCGTGATACGGCAGCAGCTCGATTTTTTCAACGTTGCCCATATCGCGGGTGAACTCGCCCAGGCGGTGCGCGGAGTCGTCATCGTCTGACCAGCCCGGTACGACAACGTAGCGGATCCAGGTTTTGATGCCTTTTCCGGAAATATACTTCGCGAACTCAAGGGTGCGGTGGTTCGACACGCCCACCAGATTCTGGTGGATTTCGTCGTTCATCTGCTTGAGATCCAGCATGACCAGATCGGTCACTTCCAGCAGCTCATCAATGACCGGATCGTAGCGACGGACAAAACCGTTGGTGTCCAGGCAGGTATGGATGCTCTCTTTACGGCAGGCGCGGAACCAGTCACGCACAAATTCGGCCTGCAGGATTGCTTCGCCGCCCGATGCGGTTACACCGCCGCCGGAAGCGTTCATAAAGTGGCGGTAGGTCACCACCTCTTTCATCAACTCTTCAACGGTGACCTCTTTGCCGCCGTGGGTATCCCAGGTATCGCGGTTATGGCAGTACAGGCAGCGCATCAGGCAGCCCTGGAAGAAGGTAATAAAGCGGATGCCTGGGCCATCGACGGTGCCACAGGACTCAAAGGAGTGAATGCGACCAATAGTTGACATTGCGGTGATATCTCCAGATTCGGCCCGTCCGGGGCCTGTTTATGTGCACAACTCAAACGGCTGTGTCGAGTCTGTTTTGGCTGTTATCCATTCAGTATAGATAGCGGACAAAAGAGACTGTGGGGCGGGGGGTGTTAAAAAGGCCCCACTTGTGTGGAGCCTTTATTGTACGCTTTTTACTGCGTGATTTCAGTCAAATCCAATTACATGGACTGAGTGAAAGTACGGGTAATAACGTCTTTCTGCTGTTCTTTCGTCAGCGAGTTGAAGCGTACTGCGTAGCCAGATACACGGATGGTCAGCTGCGGATATTTTTCCGGATGTTCCATCGCGTCGAGCAGCATTTCACGGTTCATGACGTTCACGTTCAGGTGCTGACCACCTTCGATGGACGCCTCGTGATGGAAGTAACCGTCCATCAGACCCGCGAGGTTGGTTTTACGCACTTCGTCGTCTTTACCCAGCGCGTTTGGCACGATAGAGAAGGTATAAGAGATACCATCTTTGGCGTAGGCAAACGGCAGTTTAGCAACGGAGGTCAGAGAGGCAACAGCACCTTTCTGGTCACGGCCGTGCATTGGGTTAGCACCTGGTCCGAATGGCGCGCCAGCACGACGACCGTCTGGGGTGTTACCGGTTTTCTTACCATACACAACGTTAGAGGTGATGGTCAGAACAGACTGAGTCGGGATAGCGTCACGGTAGGTGGTCAGTTTCTGAATTTTCTTCATGAAACGTTCAACCAGGTCAACTGCCATGTCATCAACGCGAGAGTCGTTGTTACCAAACTGCGGGTATTCGCCTTCGATTTCGAAGTCGATAGCCAGACCGTCTTCGTCACGAATCGGTTTAACTTTCGCATATTTGATTGCAGACAGGGAGTCAGCGGCAACAGACAGACCTGCGATACCACATGCCATGGTGCGAACCACGTCACGGTCGTGCAGAGCCATCAGAGAAGCTTCGTAGCTGTACTTGTCGTGCATGTAGTGGATGACGTTCAGTGCGGTGACGTACTGTTTAGCCAGCCAGTCCATGAAGTGATCCAGACGATCCATTACTTCGTTGAAGTCCAGAACGTCAGCTTTGATTGGTTCAGATTTAGGACCAACCTGGATTTTCAGTTTTTCATCAACGCCGCCGTTGATTGCGTACAGCATGGTTTTCGCGAGGTTAGCGCGAGCACCGAAGAACTGCATTTGCTTACCAACAATCATTGGGCTTACGCAGCAAGCGATAGCGTAATCATCGTTGTTGAAGTCAGGACGCATCAGATCATCATTCTCGTACTGCAGAGAAGAGGTATCGATGGACACTTTAGCGGCATATTTTTTGAAGTTCAGTGGCAGTTTTTCAGACCACAGAATGGTGATGTTCGGCTCCGGAGACGGCCCCATGGTGTACAGGGTGTTCAGGAAACGGAAGCTGCTTTTGGTCACCAGAGTACGGCCATCTACACCCATACCGGCGATAGATTCTGTTGCCCAGATTGGGTCACCAGAGAACAGCTCATCGTATTCTGGGGTACGCAGGAAGCGAACCATACGCAGTTTCATGACCAGGTGGTCAATCATTTCCTGTGCGTCGGTTTCGGTGATTTTGCCAGCTTTCAGGTCACGTTCGATGTATGCATCCAGGAAGGTGGATACGCGACCGAAGGACATTGCTGCGCCGTTCTGAGACTTAACAGCGGCCAGGTAGCCGAAGTAGGTCCACTGAATAGCTTCCTGTGCGTTAGTCGCTGGAGCAGAGATATCACAGCCGTATTTAGCCGCCATTTCTTTGATCTGACCCAGGGCACGGTACTGCTCGGAGATCTCTTCGCGCAGACGGATGGTCGCTTCCAGGTTTACGCCATTTTCCATGTCAGACTGCAGAGACAGGAACTGTGCGTATTTGTCTTTCATCAGGAAGTCGATACCGTACAGCGCAACGCGACGGTAGTCACCGATGATACGGCCACGGCCATACGCATCCGGCAGGCCGGTCAGCACGCCAGATTTACGGCAGTTCAGGATGTCTTTGGTGTAAACATCAAACACGCCCTGGTTGTGCGTTTTGCGGTATTCGCTGAAGATTTTTTTCAGCATTGGGTCCAGTTCGCGATCGTACGCTTTGCACGAACCTTCAACCATTTTGATGCCACCGAACGGAATAATGGCGCGTTTCAGTGGCGCTTCAGTCTGCAGACCAACGATCTTCTCGAGAGACTTCTGGATATAACCCGCGTCGTGAGAAGTGATGGTAGAGGCAATGGAGGTGTCGAAATCAACAGGCGCGTGAGTGCGGTTTTCCTGTTTAACGCCTTCCATAACGCTGTCCCACAGAGTGGTGGTTGCGTCGGTTGCACCGGCCAGGAAGGATTCGTCACCTTCATATGGAGTGTAGTTTTTCTGGATAAAGTCACGGACGTTGACTTCGTTCTGCCAATCACCTTTGGCAAAACCTTCCCAGGCTGTGGCTAACTTTTCATTAAGCTCGGACATGTGATACCTACCTTCTTAAGTGGATTTTTTATTTACTGCCTGAGATAACCATTAATGATGGTTATCGCCACGCAGGTAAATGACCCAGTATGTCAACCCAACCAGCAGACCCCCGCCGATAATGTTCCCGATTGTGACAGGGATCAGATTATCAGTGATGAAGTTCATAACGGTTAAGTGAGAGAAATTTTCCGGGCTGGAACCAACTGCGGTCCAGAACTCCGGGCTAGCGAAGTCGCGGATTACGATACCGAAAGGAATCATAAACATGTTAGCGATACTGTGCTCAAAGCCGCTGGCAACGAACATGGCGACAGGCAGAACCATAATCATAGCTTTGTCCATCAGGCTGCGTCCGGAATAGCTCATCCAGACGGCCAGGCAGACCATCAGGTTTGCGAGGATACCCAGCGCGACGGCTTCAATAAAGGTATGGTGTACTTTATGGTCAGCGGTTTGCAGGACGTTCAATCCCCAGGCGCCGTTGGCGGTCATGTATTCACCCGACAACCACATCAGCAGAACAAACAGCAGGCAGCCAATCAGGTTTCCAACGTAAACGTTGAGCCAGTTTTTTGCCAGTTGGCCCCAGGTAATCCTACCGCTGGCTTTCGCCACCACGATAAGCACCGTCGAGGTAAAGAGATCGGCGCCGCAAATAACGCACAAAATCAAACCCAGCGAGAAACAGATGCCGCCAATCAGCTTAGCGATGCCGAAGGGCATCCCGGCAGTCCCGGTGGTGGCGGTGATGTAGAACACAAACGCAATGGAGATGAACACACCGGCGGTGATCGCCAGGAAGAACGTCGTCAGCGGTTGTTTCGTAGCTTTATAGACACCCGCTTCTTCGGCCACTTTGGCCATTGCAGCTGGGAGTAAAAGATCAAAAGGGTTGTCAGCTTTCACACTAACTCTCTCTTTATTAAGTCGGCGACGAGATACTAACAAAGCATTATAGAAGAGAAATTGATGTAGATCATATCTCGCCTGGCTTATAGGCCCGCAAAGTGCGTGGTTTTCCAGCAGGAGCAGGGTAAGTATTTGATTATCCTTATAAAAATAAATTTTAAAAGTTACAAAATGATTTGATTTTTTTCTCCCGACTCCCTCCATGGCAGTTAATTATAATGGAGTATTTAACATAAAAAGTAACAATAAGCCTCAGGTCGCGATTATTATAGTTACGCTTGTTTAACTTTATTATTACATTTGAGTTTTATTGCCCAAGAAATAAAAAAACGGGGCAATTAAATTGCCCCGTAATATAACGTAGGTGATTGTATAAGCCTACAGTTTGTAATGCTAATCGCCGCTATTTTGCCCAGTAAGCGCTTTTCGCTTTCTGCAATTTCTCATAGGCTTTCAGCAGTGACTGATGAGCAGGGAAGGCCTTAAGATCGCTATCCACAGCCTGCAGGCCGTGGAAAGGCGCTTCGCCGCTCAGGGCCGCGCTGGCGGTGTCTACCGCTTCTGCACCGTACATACGCACAAACGCGTTGAGATACTGCAGCGGCTGACGATCTTCTTCCTGCGCCAGTAACAGCAGCGTCTGCAGGCAGCGGTAGTAGTTAGCGCGTTCTGCACTGAAGATAGAGGCGTTAAATTCGATGGTCCACTCGGTCCAGATCAGCGCCTGTTCCAGATCGCCACCCGCCAGCGCCAGCATCGCCTTCAGCTCGCCAATGCGCAGGGTGTACCAGCCGTTATCTTTGCCCGTTGCCAGACCCAGCAGCTCGCGCACGCGGGTAAAGTCGTCGTGGCCTTCATCGTCCAGCTGGGTGATCAGGTTCAGGTAGTCCTCTTTCTCCCAGCTGCTCGCCGGCAGGGCCAGCAGCGTTTCGCGCAGATGGCTGCCCATGCTGTTGTTGGCCAGCCACAGATCTTCAACCGGATAGATGTCGGACATGCCCGGCACCAGAATACGGCACGCGTACACGCTCAGATGTTCGTAATCGGCGATGTACACTTCCTGATCTTCTGCCGCGAAGATCGCCATCAGCGTCGCGAACTCTTCTTCTGTAGTGCCCGCGAAGCTCCAGTCAACAAACGGATAATCCGCGTCCTGCTTGAACATATCCCAGGAGATGGAACCGCTGGAGTCGATGAAGTGAGTTTCCAGGTTGGCATGCTCACCCACTTCTTCGTCATCGAAGGTCGGCGGGGTAAAGACGTCGAGATCTTTCAGGCTGCGGCCCTGCAGCAGCTCGGTAACGGTACGTTCCAGCGCCACGCCAAAGTCCGGGTGCGCGCCAAACGAGGCGAAGCAGGTGCCGTTAGCCGGGTTGAACAGGACGACGCAGATAACCGGATAGTTGCCGCCCAACGAGCCGTCGTAAGCAAAGATTGGGAAGCCTTCTGCTTCGAGCTTCGCAATGGACTCCACCACGCCCGGGTAACGCGCCAGCACGTCGGCTGGGATTTCCGGCAGGCTGATGGATTCCGCGATAATGCGGTTTTTGATGTGGCGTTCGAAGACTTCAGACAGGCCCTGAACACGCGCTTCGTTGCGGGTGTTACCTGCGGACATGCCGTTAGAGACATACAGGTTACCGATGATGTTCATCGGGATATACACCGTCTGCTCATCGGACTGACGGGTAAACGGCAGGGCGCAAATACCCCGATCGTCGTTTCCTGACTGCAGATCCACCAGCATGCCGGCGGTCAGCTGGTTGTCCAGATCGTAAAATGCACGCAGACGATCGTCGAGAATACCTTCCGGCAGCTCGTCATCTTCGGTCAGCGGGAACCATTTTTCATTCGGATAGTGAACAAACGGGCCATTTGCCACGGTGTCGCCCAGCCAGAAATCAGCAAAGAAATAGTTGGTGGACAGACGTTCAAAATACTCACCCAGCGCAGAGGCCAGCGCCGCTTTTTTGGTGGCGCCTTTACCGTTGGTAAAGCACAGCGCGCACTCTTTATCGCGGATATGCACCGACCAGACGTGAGGGACCGGGTTGAGCCAGGAGGCTTCTTCGATGTTAAAGCCCAGGTCGGTCAGTTTTTGCTGGAAACGAGCGATGGAATCTTCCAGGGCGGCGTCTTTGCCGGGGATAAACGTTTGAGTCATGGCATTCACTTATATCGTACGGAAAGCGCGCAATGATACGGGTTTTGCATGACAGGCGCTATCCTCCCGACGGTTTCAACGAAAATAAAAGGCTGAACTATGCTTACTGACAGTAACCTACTGTTAAGGCATAAAAAAATGAAAACGTTCGATTTGCAACGAATGGCGTTTGACAAGGTTCCACCGGACTTTTTATGGGAAGTGGCGCTGCGCAGCCTGTATACCTTCGTTTTAGTCTTTCTGTTCCTTAAAATCACCGGCCGTCGCGGCGTTCGGCAGATGTCGCTGTTTGAGGTGCTGATTATTCTGACGCTGGGCTCGGCGGCCGGGGACGTCGCCTTTTACGATGACGTGCCGATGCTCCCGGTACTGATTGTGTTCGTCACCCTCGGTCTGCTGTATCGGCTGGTGATGTGGCTGATGTCGAAAAGCGAAAAGCTGGAAGATCTGTTTGAAGGCAAACCCGTGGTCATTGTGAAAGAGGGGCAACTTGCCTGGGAGGAGCTGAACAGGGCCAATATGACGGAGTTCGAGTTCTTTATGGAACTTCGCATCAGCAGCGTCGAACAGCTGGGGCAGGTGCGGCTGGCAATTCTGGAGACTAACGGGCAAATCAGCGTCTATTACTATCATGACGACGATGTGAAGCCGGGGCTGTGCATTTTGCCGGACAAATGTATTGAACGCTTTATACGTGTGCCGGATGAGGGGGAGTATGCCTGCATCCGCTGTAGCCACATTCTGACCCTGCCCGCCGGGGAACAACGTTTATGTCCGCGCTGCAAACATCCGGAATGGACGAAGGCCAGCCGGGCGAAACGCATCACCTGATAGCCATTATGTCGGTTTTGTTACCGATGCGCGGTGGAATGTGTTGTGTGAAGCAGCGCACATTTTACCGCTCGTCAGTTTTAGTCATTGCGGCGCGTGTGACTGAATGATAAAACCGATATCCACAGTTATAACTTATGGCTTTTAGCGTGGTGAGGGGAAATGGCTCAGGTCTTTAATTTTAGTTCAGGTCCGGCAATGTTACCGGCGGAAGTGCTCAAACAGGCTCAACAGGAGCTGTGTGACTGGAACGGTCTGGGCACGTCGGTGATGGAAGTCAGCCACCGTGGTAAAGAGTTTATTCAGGTGGCGGAAGAGGCAGAAAAGGATTTTCGTTTCCTGCTGAATATCCCCTCAAACTACAAAGTTTTGTTCTGCCACGGCGGCGGTCGCGGCCAGTTCGCAGGACTCCCGCTGAACCTGCTTGGCGACAAAACCACCGCAGACTATGTGGATGCCGGTTACTGGGCCGCAAGCGCAGTGAAAGAAGCCCATAAATACTGCACCGCAAATGTCATTGACGCCAAAACCACGGTTGATGGTTTACGTGCCGTGAAGCCAATGAGCGAGTGGCAGCTGTCCCGCGATGCAGCGTATCTGCACTACTGCCCGAATGAAACCATCGACGGTATTGCGATCCACGAAACGCCAGACTTTGGCGACGACGTGGTGGTAGCCGCCGACTTCTCCTCGACGATCCTCTCTGGCCCGCTCGATGTCAGCCGATTCGGCGTGATTTACGCCGGTGCGCAGAAAAATATCGGCCCCGCTGGCCTGACGCTGGTGATTGTCCGTGAAGACCTGCTGGGTAAAGCGCATAAGGCGTGCCCGTCGATTCTGGATTACAGCGTCCTGAACGATAACGATTCAATGTTCAATACCCCACCGACGTTTGCCTGGTATCTCTCAGGTCTGGTCTTTAAATGGCTGCGTAACAACGGTGGTGTGGCGCAGATGGACAAGATCAATCAGCAGAAAGCGGAACTGCTGTACGGTGTGATCGACGCCAGCGACTTCTATCGCAACGACGTGGCTCAGGCTAACCGTTCGCGCATGAACGTGCCGTTCCAGCTGGCAGACAGCAATCTGGATAAGCTGTTCCTTGAAGAGTCGTTTGCTGCTGGCCTGCATGCGCTGAAAGGCCACCGCGTTGTGGGCGGCATGCGTGCCTCTATTTATAACGCGATGCCGCTCGAAGGCGTACAGGCCCTGACCGCCTTCATGACTGACTTCGAACGTCGCCACGGTTAATCCCGCCAGTATTCACCCCCGTAGCCTGGCTGCGGGGTTTTTTATTATGTTGAGTTGAGAGTTAAGCTTCATGGAATCCCTGACGTTACAACCTATTGCGCGTGTAGATGGCACCATTAATCTGCCTGGTTCAAAAAGTGTCTCGAACCGCGCCTTGCTGCTGGCAGCGCTGGCAAACGGCACCACTGTCCTGACCAATCTGCTGGACAGCGATGACGTTCGCCATATGCTCAATGCGCTGAAAGCGTTGGGCGTTCAGTTTACGCTGTCTGCCGACCGGACCCGTTGTGAAGTGACCGGCAATGCCGGTGCGCTGCAGTCAGCCGATGCGCTGGAGCTGTTCCTCGGTAATGCCGGTACGGCGATGCGCCCGCTGGCGGCGGCACTGTGTCTGGGCAGCAATAATATCGTCCTGACCGGCGAGCCACGCATGAAAGAGCGTCCAATCGGCCATCTGGTGGATGCTTTGCGTCAGGGCGGCGCACAGATCGATTATCTGGAACAAGAAAACTATCCGCCGCTGCGCCTGCGTGGGGGCTTTACCGGTGGCGACGTGGCGGTGGACGGTAGCGTCTCCAGCCAGTTCCTGACCGCGCTGTTAATGACTGCGCCGCTGGCTCCGCAAGATACGGTCATTACTATCAAAGGTGAGCTGGTATCAAAACCTTATATCGATATCACCCTGCACCTGATGAAAACCTTCGGCGTCGACGTTGAAAACCAGAATTACCAGCGTTTTGTGGTGCGCGGTGCGCAGCAGTATCAGACGCCGGGCAACTATCTGGTAGAAGGCGATGCCTCATCGGCGTCCTATTTCCTCGCGGCAGGTGCTATTAAAGGTGGCACCGTTAAAGTGACCGGTATCGGTCGCAACAGCGTGCAGGGCGATATTCGTTTTGCCGACGTGCTGGAAAAGATGGGCGCGGTTGTCACCTGGGGCGATGACTTCATCTCCTGTACTCACGGTGAGCTGAATGCCATCGATATGGACATGAACCATATCCCGGATGCGGCAATGACCATTGCCACGGCGGCGCTGTTTGCCAAAGGCACCACCACCCTGCGCAACATCTATAACTGGCGTGTGAAGGAGACCGACCGCCTGTTCGCGATGGCGACGGAGCTGCGTAAAGTGGGTGCAGAAGTTGAAGAGGGCGAGGATTACATTCGCGTGACGCCACCTGCCCAACTGCAGGTTGCTGAAATCGGCACCTACAACGATCACCGTATGGCGATGTGCTTCTCGCTGGTGGCGTTGTCGGATACCCCGGTCACTATCCTCGATCCGAAATGTACCGCGAAAACCTTCCCGGACTATTTCGAACAGCTGGCGCGCATCAGTACGCTTGCCTGATGAACCTGTGCCGCATCGCCCGATGCGGCATTTTCTTACGCTTCCTGACGTTGTCATCGGCCATTTCTTCTACACTCAGCTTCAATCATTCTGCAATTTGCACGCAAAGGTAACAGTTGTGCGGCCAGGCGCGTATAATGCGCGGCGTTCATACATCGGTATGCCTATATTAAGGAGAAAAAGATGACGGCAATTGCCCCGGTAATTACCATTGACGGGCCGAGTGGTGCAGGTAAAGGCACGCTGTGCAAAGCGATGGCGGAAGCATTGCAATGGCATCTTTTAGATTCAGGCGCAATCTATCGCGTGCTGGCGCTGGCCGCGTTGCACCATCATGTGGATGTGGCGTCGGAAGAGGCCCTGGTGCCGCTGGCCGCCCATCTGGATGTGCGCTTTGTCTCCACCAATGGCAATCTGGAAGTGATCCTCGAAGGCGAAGACGTGAGCGGTGAAATCCGTACCCAGGACGTGGCCAGTGCGGCCTCGCAGGTCGCCGCATTCCCGCGCGTTCGCGAGGCGCTGTTACGCCGCCAGCGTGCGTTCCGCGATGCGCCAGGCCTGATCGCCGACGGACGTGATATGGGGACAGTTGTTTTTCCTGATGCGCCGGTCAAAATCTTCCTTGACGCCTCTTCGGAAGAGCGTGCGCAACGCCGCATGCTACAGTTGCAGGAAAAGGGCTTTGATGTTAACTTTGAACGTCTTTTGTCCGAGATAAAAGAGCGTGACGATCGCGACCGTAATCGCGCCGTTGCACCGCTTGTTCCTGCAGATGATGCATTAGTTCTGGATTCTACCAGTTTAACTATTGAGCAAGTGATTGAAAAAGCGCTACAATACGCGCGCCAAAAACTGGCAATCGCGTAACCGCGACAGATTTGAAGTACCCCGCTGCAATGGATTGTCGGCGGGTATGTGAAACAACCCCATCCGGCATGGAGCTGCGTGGACGTTATATTAACCTGAAGATTAAACATGACTGAATCTTTTGCTCAACTATTTGAAGAATCCTTAAAAACAATCGAAACCCGTCCGGGTTCCATCGTTCGTGGTGTTGTTGTTGCTATCGACAAAGATATCGTACTGGTTGACGCCGGTCTGAAATCTGAGTCTGCCATTCCGGCAGAGCAGTTCAAAAACGCCCAGGGCGAGCTGGAAATCCAGGTTGGTGACGAAGTTGACGTTGC